>CAYUGW010000049.1:0-1741 GCA_964444245.1 uncultured Blastocatellaceae bacterium
AAAGATACAGAAAACCGAGATTGTTTTCGACAATCGCTTCATAACGCTGATGATTTGCCCGGCGATAATGATAACTGGCTTTTTGGTAGTGTTTGGCGGCAACTTCGGCAAAATCTTTGCTGCCTTCTTCTTCAAAAAGGAGTATGGACACCAAACCTTGATGAAAATACAATTTTCCAATTAAAAGATCATCACCCTCTAAATTTATTAACGGCTCGGCTTTTTTTAAGAGGGAAACGGCTTTTTTGTATTTGCGTTTGGAGATAGCGACATTTACCAATCTCAGTAAAATTTTTCCGCGTAAAGCGTAGCTTTCAGCCGGAACCTTTTCTAAAGCTTCTTCCAAAAAATTTTGAGCTTCAGGAAAAGCACCTTCACGCCAGTAGCAAACCCCTAAATCGCTGAGAGCTTCGGCAATCTTTTCTTTATCGGCAAAATCCTCAAAAATTCGGATTCCCTCGCCGATTAAATCTTTGGCTTTTTCCTGGCTGCCTTCGATTTGGGCGGAACTGCCGAGCCATCCTGTTAAAGCTCCGATTCTGATTAAAACTTCGGCTTTTACCGAATCGGGGAATTCTTCGAGATTCGGTTTTTCACCGATTCCTTGCCAAAGATCACCCAGCACCATAATTGCCGATTCATAATCTCCGGCATCTTCAAACTCTTTTGCCTGAAGACATGCCTCAATATATTCGGGCTGATAAGTAATAAAATTTTGCGAACTTGTCATTTGGTCGTACATATATATTTTCCTAATTCATTGCAATCGGTTTTGCAAGCTGTAAAATCAAAACTGAACATGGAAATGTTCATGATTTTAAATAAAAAATTTGGAGATAACAATGAAAAACTTAATTAAAAAAACAATCGCTACATTTATCCTTATGACTGCTTTAACCGGTAGTGCTTTAGCTGAATGTCCGACACCGCCTCCGCCGTGCGGAAATATGCAATGTCCGGCACCGTGTTTATTTGAAGGATCAACAACACCGGATGCAAAAAGTGATAAAGATCAAGAATCAGTTGATTTAAGCAACATTATCAAAAAGATGTTTGAAAAAATCGGTTTCTTGTTTTAAGTAATTTCTAAAAATTAAATTTTTCAAGTTGCAGTAGTTCGGCAACCTAGTATTTGTGTGTCTTTTTTAATGTATATTTAAATTGTTTTTTTTGCAAACCGCTTTGCAATTGACACTTGAAAAATTTAATGCTAATCTCTAAAAAATTTGAATAGTTTATTGTTTATTAATTTTTAATTTCATTTAAGAATTTTGTTTGAGTTAATTTTAAAAATTCACCCCTCGTGATAACTCCTATGCAATAGATTAAATGATTAAACTCTCCCTTTTTCCATAAACTATTTTTGAATTAATTTTATTTCAAAAAGTCTCTTCCATTCTTTTCCCGTTACAAAAATTCTGTCGGTCGCTTCGTCGTAGGCGATGCCGTTAAGGGTTTTTTCGCCGTCATTCTCATCATCCGGCGAGATGTTTGCTAAATCAATCCATCCGACGACCTTCCCGTTTTCAGGATTTATTCGCGCAATATAATTCGGTTTGCCGATATTCGGCAGACGACCTTGCGTCGTGCCGGTTTCGGTTTCTTCCGAATGCCAGATATTCGCCCAAATTTCGCCTTTGATATATTCGAGTTCATTCAGCAAAAACAAAGGTTTGCCGGTTTCCTGCATAACCGCGACGGTGCGCGTTACATTAAATGTTTCGGGATCGAGAAATTTGAT
>CAYUGW010000049.1:1841-13039 GCA_964444245.1 uncultured Blastocatellaceae bacterium
TGCCGTATTCGCCGGTGCTTTCATATAAAAAACCGTTGTGAAAAATCAATCCCTGCGTGAAGGCTTTGGGATCGTGTTTAAATGTATTTACTATTTCGTAGGTATAGACAGGCACGGCTGATTTTTTTTCGGCTGAATTTGCTCCGTTGGCGACATTTGAATTGATGTTCGGAGTATTCGTTTTAGCGTCGCAAGCCAGATTAAAAATTACTAATAAAATTATAAAATAAATTCGCATATTTCTACTTTTTCAATGCTTTATCAATCGCATTCTTAAAACTTTGAGCGGAAAGCGTTCGGACCTTTACGCCGTTGACAAAGATTGTCGGCGTTCCCGAAACTCCGTATTTTTTGCCGTCAGCCAGGTCTTTTCTGACCTCTTCGGCAAATTTTTCGTTTTCCAAGTCTAATTCAAATTGCCGGATATTCAAACTCAAATCAGCCGCATATTTTTTCAGAGATTCATCATCGAGTTTGTCCTGATTTCGATACAAAATCTCCGTGTATTCAAAATATTTCCCCTGTGCGCCTGCGGCATTGGCGGCAACGGCGGCGCGGAAAGCGTTTTTATGAATGTTCATCAGCGGAAAATCGCGCACGACGAAACGAACCTGACTGCCGTATCCCGAAATGATTTTTTTCAAAATCGGATGAACCGCAGCGCACGTCGGGCATTGAAAATCCGAAAACATTATGACCGTAATCGGAGCATTTGCATTGCCTTGCGCCGGATCATCATCGGCAGAAACATTTTGCACGAACGGAGCGGGTTCTTCGAGCAGAATTTTCGCATTGTATTTGGCAAATAATTTGTTTCTCAGACCGCTTTCGAGCTGCTGGCGTTCTTCGTCGGAAAATTCGCGCATTTTATCGGTGATCTCGCGGGCGAACAGATCTCCCGCACCGATTCCGAGCGATTTTGCTTCGGCGGCAACCAATGAATTAAAAACGACTTCTTCGAGTTCGGCTTTGATCCGGTCGTAAAAATCGCCCTCAAAATCGGAGAGTTTCGGTTTATTGTGACTGTCAAAATCTTTGACCGTAATTTGTCTGTTGCCGACCGTTGCCAAAACATCGGTTATTTTCAAATTCGGTGCATTGACATCTCTTCCGAGCGCGATCTTATGTTTTGTTTTTAAGTTTGCAAAAAGACTGTCGTATGCTTTGTTTTCGGGTTCGCGGCGCAGAAAGGCGACGATTTGCAGGCGAACGTCGTCCAGAGTTTTATCGCCGATCTGGGCGCGGTTCGCTTCATAGATAGCTTTTATCTGCTCATCCGTAGGACTCGGAATGTTAGCGGAAATTTCGGTTTCGATCAGCTGTTCGACCGAAATTTTGCGGCTTTCGGCTTCGGTTTCTAAAAGGATTTCGGTAATTTGTTCATTTAAAAGCGCGACGCGTTTTTCGGCAAGCGATTTCGGATAATTTGTAAAAATTTCCGACGCGCTCGCCGGCAGATCTTTCGCCGTAATTTTTATGCCGTCTGCCGTTGCCAGCGTTTTTTCGGCATTTTGCGAAAAAGCCGAAAATGAAAAAATCGCAAGACAAAAAATAATTGTAAAATATTTCATAAGAGTTTTAATTGCTATATTTTATCAAATCTTTTCCGATTCGCACAGCTTCCGTTTTTTCCGGTTCGCCGAAAATTTCGGGATGAAAGATTTTTGCCAGAATTTCTGTGCCGTCAACAACTCGCGGCGCGGGGCGCGAAAAATAAGAACTTGCATCCATTGCCCAGATTTCGCCGTTTTGAAACGCCGGAATATCGCGCAGAAACGCCGGAAAAATCGTATCGGGCAGCTGCCGCAGAATATCCTTTATATAATAACCGCACGGAATTAAAATCAAAATCTCCGGCTTTGATTCGTAAATTTCTTCAAAAGTTGTCGTTACGCTTTTTTCGCCCGCCTTGCCGAGCAGACAAATTCCGCCCGCTATTTCAACTTGTTCCGGTGTCCAATGTCCGGGCGCAAACGGCGGTTCGAGCCATTCGAGCATAAAAATTTTTGATTTTTGATTTTTGATTTTTGACTTTTGACTGATTTTATCTAAACGGTTTTGCAAATCTTTAACTACTTCTTCGGCTTTTTCCGCAACATTACAGAGGTTGCCGACGGTTTTGATATTTGAAAAAATATCGGGAAGCGTATTCGGTTCGAGCGAAACGACTTTAGCATCGGCGACATACATTTTCGCGGCTTTTTCGACCGTTTTATAAGAAACCGCGCAGACTTCGCAAAGTTCCTGCGTGATGATCAGATCGGGTTTTAATGCTTCGAGCAATTTTTCGTCCAGATCATAGATCGAGCCGTGTCCGTCGAGATTCGAGCGAACGGCGTGGTCAATTTCCTTGCTCGTCATCGTTTCGTGCGAAATCCGGCTTTTCGTTAAATGCGGAAGTTTTATAACCGAAGCCGGAAAGTCGCACTCGTGCGTGACAGCGACCAGATTTTCTTCCAAACCGAGTGCGCAGACGATTTCGGTCGCCGAAGGCAAAAGTGAAACGATTCTTAATTTATTTTCAATCATCAATATAGTGAAAGCGAGTTTTGTTTCGATGTCAAATTTCTGATACCCTCCGCAAAAAAAATATCAATTATGAGTAAATTGTAAGAATTGACAAAAAAAGACTTGCATCGTTAAACAATGTTTTGGTATGATGTTTTTGGAGTTTCGATATGTCAATAATATGACGAAACTTTTTCTTTCCACAAACAGCACAAGAAATAAAAAATCATTTAGATTGAGGTTAATAACTTTCGTTGATACAACAGTTAGATAATAGATTGCGAGATTAAAACGAAAGCAAAATGCGAAAAACCCTACGCTGGCGGATTTTAATCGAAATACCTGCTCAGATTTTTTATCCGTCTGAAAAATTATGTAAATCAAAAAAACAAAATAATTCTATGCGTGAAAATCGATTTGAAAAAATTCGGTTTTCTAAAATTTTTATTTCAACAAATTTTCGGTAACACTCAGAACTACTCAAAGTTACCTGCATTTCTCCTACATTTAAATCAAATAAATAAATGGAAGTTAAAAAAACTATTCCGTTCGGCGAAGAGTGTCATCTGCTTCCGGAATTGTTTTTTAGCGACTTAGGAGAAACAAATGTTCAAATTAAATTCATTCGATAAACTAAAAACCCTAAAAATTTTAGCTCTTTTAATTGTTGTTGCCGGATTTTTTTCGCTGATCAGCCAAACGCAGGCAAGCGGCGTAATAACGGGAACCGTTTATATTGATTACAATATGAACGGCGTAAATAACACGAGCGGAGCTGCGCCGAACTATGCGATTGACAGCGGCGCGGGCGGCGTAACGGTTTCGGCGTTTGATTCCGGCGGCGTTTTGCGCGGGACAGCGACATCGAATTCAAACGGTACTTATACCTTAAGCGCGAGCGGAACAGGTCCTTATCGAATCGAATTTACAAATTTACCGGCGGGTTATTTTCCGAGCGAGGTCGGGGCGAATAATGCGACCAGCGTCCGAATCGTGCCGGACGGCAATTCTTCAAATATAGATTTCGGCATCGTCCGACCGGATGAATATTGCCAGAACAATCCGGATGTAATTACGAATGTTTTCGCGGTCGGTAATTTTGATTTAGCGGCTTTTGCGAAATTTCCGTATAATTACTCGGACGAACTCGACGGCAGATTAAACAGCGTGGATCCGACCAATTGGACGACTGCGCCTTCGAGAACGGCTCTGCTGAATCCGACCGGAATCGGCTCGGTAACTCAGGTCGGGGCAACATTCGGCGTGGCGTTTGACGCAAGAAACAATCGCTTTTTCGCTTCCGCCTATCTCAAACGCGGCGCGGCGTTCGGTTCGCTTTCCGGCGAAAGCACGGGCGCGATTTATTACGTTGAAAATCCTTCGGCGACAAATCCGGCAATCAATGTGTTTGTTGATCTAAACACAGTTTTCGGTGCAAATACAGCCGGCGCAAATTCGCATCCGTCGGCAACCACGACCGATTGGTTTGACGACGCAGCAAGTATTCCTTTGATCGGAAAGCGTGGTTTGGGCGGTTTGAAACTTTCGCAGGACGCGACAAAACTCTACACGGTAAATCTCAACGACCGCCGTTTATACGTGATTCCGACGAGCGGCGCATTAAATTCGACAACCATCGAACGCTATGATATTCCGACGAGCGGTCTGGCAACTTCCGCCGGAAATTGTAACGCAAACGACGTACGCCCGTTTGCCATCGGCAGAGACCGCAGCGGACAAATCTACGTCGGCGCGGTTTGTTCGGCTGAATCGGAAACGGGTAATAACAAACTTCACGCTTATATCTGGCGGTTTAACGGTTCGACATTTACACTCGTCGCCAACAACAATCTGACATTTACTAGATGGGCGCAAACCGGCGAATCGGCAACCTGGACGCGCTGGGCAAATAATCTCTCGGGGCTGAATATTCCGCGACCGATTCTGACCGACATCGAATTCGACGGCAACGATATGATTCTTGCGATCCGCGACCGCTATGCCGATCAGGTAGTTTTGCCCGATCATCTTCGCGGTTACGGCGATATGATGCGCGTTTGTGATAATAACGGCACATTCGTTTTTGAAAACAACGGAACTTGCGGCGGCATTACAACGCCTGTTCCTCCGGGCGGAAATGCCAATACCGGCAACGGCGGTCGGGAATATTATTACGATTTAAATGGCGACGGTCGGGAGGAAGGCGCACTCGGCGGTTTGACTCAAATTCCGGGTTATAATCACGTTCTCTCCGCGCATTACGATCCGGTGACATATAATTCATTCGGAACACGCGTTACCAATTATTACACCGCCGGAGTTCAGCGGTATAACAATACGACGGGCGTAATGACCGGGGCGTATGATGTTTATCTCGATGCCGATCCGGGAAATTTCGGAAAAGCGGGCGGTGTCGGCGACACGGAGGTTTTATGTAATGCCGCGCCTCTGCAAATCGGAAACCGCGTCTGGAACGATGCGAACGCCAACGGAATTCAGGATGCCAACGAAACCGGCATTCAAAACGTCGCTTTGCAGCTTTGGGCTGATACGAACGGCGATAACGCGGTTGATACGCAAATCGGCGCGGCAAATTCGGATGCAAGCGGAAATTATATCTTCGGCGGCGCGGCGAATAGCAATCTTTCAAATTACACTTGCGGAACAACGACGACAGAGGTCAATGTTCAGGTCAATGCTTCGGCAAATGACGGTTATCAACTTGCGGACGGAACAATCGGAGATCGTTTGACTCGTACGTTTTTACCGATGGGCGGCGTAATCGGAGCAACCGGAGTTCGTTTTACAAACCTCAACATTCCGCAAGGCGCGACCGTTACGAATGCTTATATTCAATTTACTGCCGATAATTCGACAGCGAGCAACAGCGGTTCGCCGACGGTAACGATTCGCGGGCAAGCCGCGGATAATGCTACACAATTTACGACCGGAAGCAATAACATTTCAAACCGACCGAACACGACCGCTTCGGTAAATTGGTCGATTCCGGCGTGGACTTCGGCAAATCAATCCGGCGCGAATCAAAGAACTCCGGCATTGACTTCGATCGTGCAGGAAATCGTCAATCGTTCGGGCTGGTCGAGCGGAAATGCGATGGTCTTTAAAGTTACGGGCGGCGCGTCCGGCTCGCGGCGCGATGCCGAATCTTTTGACGGAAACTCCGGCAGAGCGGCGCGTCTGATTGTCGAATACGACGTTCCGGTAAATTGTTCGTACAAACTCGAACCGGGTACGCGCTATGAAGTTCGTATTCCTGCAACAAATTTTAACAGCGGGCAAGCCTTGAATAATTTTTCGCCGACCGCTGCCAACGCCGACGTTTCTCTGAATGGAACAAGCCGCGATTCAAACGGTTTATCTTCGGCAAATAATCATGTTATCGCTCCCCTAACAACGGGCGGAATCGGTGCGAATGATCATACGATTGATTTCGGTTTTCACGCCGGTTCGACTTATTCAATCGGCAACCGCATCTGGTTTGACACGAATAACAACGGAATTATAGACGCGGGCGAGCAGGGCATCGGCAATATTACGGTCAGTCTTTTCCTCGACGAAAACGACGACGATTTGCCGGATGATCCCGATTCTCCCGTGCAAACCGTAACGACCGATGCGGACGGTTATTACCGTTTCGACGGTTTGACCTCGAATAATTACATCGTTCGCGCCAATCCGGTAAATTTCGATGCGGGCGGAAGATTGGAAAGATACCGAAATACGGTCGGTGTCAATCCGTTGCCGCTCGATTCGAGCGGTGCTTCGGTCAATGCGGAAAACGGCGTTAATACGGTCGGCGCGATGAATTTGATGCAGACCGATGGAATTATCAGCAATAAATTGACGATGAACGGCACGACCGCGCCTCTGGCTGAACCGGATGTTCCTTCGACGGGCATTTACGCCGGACAAGGCGCGCTCGACAGCCGCGCCGATATGACGATTGATCTCGGTTTTTACACAATGTGTCTGAGCGGTACGCTCTGGAACGATACGAGCGCACAGGGAAACAACGACGGCATTTTGAATTACGGCGAAACGGGAATTCCGTACGTCAGAGTTCAGCTTTACGATGCGAACGGCGTTGAAATTCCGGTCGGTCCCGACGGAAAACTTGGAACGGCGGACGACGCGCCGGGCGGTTCTTACAGCAATAGTTCGGGAAATTACAGTTTCTGCGGATTGCCTAACGGCACATATCGCGTCGTCGTCAGCGGCAGCGGAACGTCCAGCACGCCGACATCTTTCGATCCCGACGACAACATAGATCACGACGACAACGGTTTCCCGGGAACAAATGATTTTGCCGGCAGAACCGTTTCCGGTCTGGTAACTTTAACACCCGGAAATGCCGGAGCGCAGAATAATAATACGATTGATAACACGGACGGTTCGACATCGAATCCGACGGTTGATTTCGGATTTATTGTCGCGCCTTCTTTTGTCAAATTAGACGGTTTTGATGTCTTTATAGATGGCGCGGAAGCCGTTATCAAATGGTCAACCGCCGAAGAATTCGATAATCTCGGCTTTAATGTTTATCGCGAAGTCAACGGAAAGCGGGAATTAATCAATCGTGCAATGATCGCGGGCAGTTCGTTAAAAACAACCGCCAATCTCGTTGCGACGGGCGATTATTACAGCTGGACGGACGCGAATCCGAAATCCGGGGCGATTTATTATCTCGAAGACATTGATATGAAAGGGAATTCGACTCTTCACGGACCGGTTTCGCCGAAGATTAAATTCTCGCCGAGCAGTCTGCAAAAAGATGCGCTTTTGCTGACCGATTTAAGCAAAACCGATAATTCTTCCGAAGAAAAAGAATTTGTCGGCAGGGAAAACTCTAACGAGAGCGAAACGCCGGAACTGAATTCTTCAAACGGAGATCGTCAAAGACAAATCGCGGCAAGGGACGGTGTGAAAATCTCGGTCAAACGCGATGCGTGGTATCGCGTTTCTGCCGTGGAATTGCAATTAGCCGGATTTAATCTGAATTCAAACCGTGAATTCTGGCAGCTTTTTGCAAACGGCGAGGAAGTTCCGTTCAAACTCGATTCCGACGGTTCAATCGAATTTTTCGGAACCGGAAACGATAAACTGACGACCGACACGAAAATCTATTATTTGATCGAAGGCTCGGAAAAAGGTCAGCGAACAACCGAAATCAAAGGCGGAATTTCGGACGGCAGAAACGAAGCGCAAAGTTTTGAGACGACAAGCGTTCGCAAAGACCGACAGATTTATCTTTCTGCCGTCTTAAATAATGAAGAAAACAATTTCTTCGGCGCGGTCGTGACGACAACTTCGCCAACATCGCAAACTATTGCGGTTCGCAATTTAGATAGAAACGGTCAGATAACTCTGCGCGTCAAATTGCAGGGCTTGACGACCGTCAATCATCTGGTCAGTTTGCGTCTGAACGATTTCGATCTCGGAACTGTTAGTTTCGCAAATATGGAAAACCGCGCATTTGAATTCGATTTGCCGATAGATTCGATTTCGGAAGGCGAAAATCAAATTCAGTTGCAATCGGTCGGAACGGGCAATGACATCAGCCTTGTTGATTCGATCAGTCTGAGTTATCCGCGCCGTTATGTTGCGGTTGACGGCAAACTGCGCTTTACGGTTCCTGCCGGACAGAGCGTTCGCGTCAGCGGTTTTATCACAGAAAACACAGATGTTTTCGAGATTCAAAACGGACGTGTCGAACGGCAGGTTTCGGCAAGCAATGAAACGATTGACATAAATCCCGAATTTACTCTGGCGGCAGTGGGTTATGACCGGGAATTTCTGGCAATCGAGCAGGATCGAACCGAATCGGCGGCAAAAGTCGAAAGGAATTTGCCTTCAACTCTGCACAGCCCGAAACACGGTGCGAATTTCGTGATTATCACGCACGAAACCCTGCGCGAGAGTGCCGAAACTCTTGCAGAAATTCGTCAATCGCAAGGCTTAAAAACAAAAGTCGTTTCGGTTGATGATATTTACGACGAATTCAGCTTCGGCGAGCATTCACCCGAAGCGATCAGGGAATTTCTGAGAACCGCTTCGACCCGGTGGCAATTAAAGCCGGGTTATGTTCTTCTTTTCGGCGATTCGAGTTATGATCCGCGAAATTATCTCGGACAAATTGATCGTGATCTTGTGCCGACAAAATTGATTGACACGGCTTTTCAGGAAACCGGAAGCGATTCCTGGCTGGCAGATTTTGACGATGATGGAATCGAAGAAATTTCGCTCGGCAGACTGCCGGTTATTAGTCAAGCGGAAGCAAATATTTTGTTGAGTAAACTTGTCCGCTACGATAATCAAACCGCACGTGAGAAATCGAGCGTAATGATTGCCGATCGAAACTTCCAATATTACAACGATGTATTGCAAAGCGAATTGCCGGCTGAGGTTCAAGCTTCGCGCATCGAGCGGTCTTTGATGACTGATGCCCAAATGCACAATCAAATCGTTTCGCAGTTAAATACGGGACCAATGGTTGTAACTTATACCGGACACGGTTCGACGGGATTATGGGCGGCAACGAGCGTCTTTACAATTAATCATGTAGTAAATCTCAATAATGAGAAATCATCAATTTATTTATTGATGACTTGTTTGAACGGATTTCATTTGAACGTGAGCTACGACAGTATCGCCGAAGCCTTTTTGAAAAAAGAAACGGGCGGCGCGATTGCGGTCTGGGCTTCGTCCGGCACGACCTATCCCGATAAACAACTCGAACTTTCGAGGGCTTTGACGCGGCAGATGTTTGGCGAAAACGCCGACACATATCGTCTCGGCGATTTGATCAGAACGGCGAAACAATCGGCAAACGATCTCGATGCCAAGCGAACGTGGCATCTGATCGGCGATCCGACGATTTTCGTTAAATAACCTGAAAAAAGTTGTTCAAACTTAATTTACAAAGGCGAAATTTGAAGTCAAATTTCGCCTTTTTTTATATAATTCGGCGTGAATTTTTCTTTAGTCAGGTTAATTGATAAAATTATTGACGTAAGGAGTTTTTTTAATATGAACGAAGAAAATAAACTGCGATTTACGGGAACGGTAGATCATCTGGCGGTAAAATCGGACGATTTGGCAAAAGATGTCGAAGAATATAAACGGCTCGGGTTTTCGGTGGAAACTCTGTTTGATGATTGGGCGATGATGCGCGACGCACGCGGTTTCGGCATCGCGCTTTTGCCGCCCGAATCGAAACATCCGCCGCATATCGCCTTGAAAGTCGAAACATTGGAAGAACTCGAAACCGCCGCAATGAGCGAAAAACGCCCGATAAAACCGCACCGCGACGGTACTTCGTCGTTTTACACAAAGGGTGTCGGCGGGCAGATCGTCGAATTGATCTATTATCCGGAAGATTTCGGCAAAAATTAAAATTCGCGTAAATTCGTTTATGAAGAAACTCCCGCGCGAATTTTACACGCGTGAAAATACTCTGCAAATTGCTCAGGATTTGCTCGGCAAAATTCTGGTCATACCCGGCGAAAACGACAAAAGAGTTTCAGCAAAAATTGTCGAAACCGAGGCATATCTAGGCGCGATTGATAAAGCCGCGCATTCATATAACAACCGCCGGACAAAGCGCACCGAAACGATGTTCGCCGTCGGCGGAACGGTCTATATTTTCTTTATTTACGGGATGTATTTTCAATTTAATATCGTCGTCGGCGAAATTGACACGCCGCATGCGATTCTTGTTCGCGCCGTCGCGCCGCTCGAAAACATCGAACTTATGCGCGAGCGGCGAAACGCGAAAAGCAAAAATCCCGATAAACAAATGCCGGACAAAAATCTGACTTCCGGACCCGGAAAACTCTGCATCGCGCTCGGAATTGACAAGAGCTTTAACAACGCCGATTTATTAGGCGAAAAAGTCTGGCTCGAAGAAGGCGAGAAATTGACGAAAACCAGAATCGCTTCGGGAAAAAGAATCGGTATTGATTACGCCGAAGAATTCGCCGAAAAACCGTGGCGATTTTGGATAAAGGATAATGAATTCGTCAGCCGTTGAATAGTAATTTTTTCAGAATTTATGGATAGTAAGTAATTGTGCGATATCTTATTTCTGACGGTTTCAGAACGGTTTTGCCGTTTACTTGCGATTTCTCAAAACTTCTTTTTTCGATCCAGTTTCCATTCTTATCAAATTTATATGTGTAGGTTGTAACATCTCCGACCTTTCCGTCGTCATCGAACCATCTTTCTTCAATGACATTTCGATTTTCGTCAAGTATTTCAACGGTTTTGTAATTTAATTTACCGTCTTCGCTGTATGTCAGATTTTCCCTCTGATCTTCTTTATAAATATAAACGTAGCGCAGCCAGAGTTTTCCGTTGCTCTGATACATTTTTTCTTCATTTAACAAGCCGTTTTCATCGTATTTGTAAGTGAATTTATAAGAATATCTCGGATCCCAAGCCGGTTCGGGTTCGGATGAACCGCTTTCTCCGACAATTACCCCTTTTATTATTCCGGTTTTTTTGTATAAATCGTCATATTCGACGGAATTTTCATCAAATACTCTGAAACCGTCAAGATAACCCCAAGCTTTTATATGGTAAGCATATCCATTAAAATAAACAGTTTCTTTTACACGATTTCCATTTTCATTGAAATAAATTTCAGATGTACGAATTCGTGGGCTTTTCCC
>CAYUGW010000050.1:0-13023 GCA_964444245.1 uncultured Blastocatellaceae bacterium
AAATTTCGGATCATCGAACTTTTCGGAAACGGGTTTTTGTCCCGCCTTTCGACAAATCTCTGCGAAAACTACGAATTTTCGGACGATGTTTTCTTTTCAAAATCAAAAAAACGCGAAGATGTAAAAAAAATTACACTTCGCGTTTGGCAGCTTTTTTAATAATTTACGATTTTTTAATTTCTCGTTAAAAGCTGGCTCAGAGTGCCGACTCCGCTGTTTTTTTCCATTTCTTCTTTGGCAATCGCGGAAGTATTTTGAATTCCGGCGAGCCGCAGACGGAATTCGTCCGGATTGGTCGAACCGCGCAGGGCTTCTTCGAGCGCAATCAAACCCGATTGATACAAATAAAATAAGGATTGATCGAAGGTTTGCATTCCGTATTGCGAGGTTCCGGCGGCGATTGCGTCGCGCACCTGTCCGGTTTTTTCTTCGTGCAGAATGCAATCGCGGATCAGAGGCGTGGAAATCATCACTTCGACTGCCGGAACGCGGCTGGTGCCTTTGGCGGATTTCATCAGACGCTGCGAAACGACCGCTTTCAGAAGTCCGGCAAGCTGGATGCGGATTGATTTTTGCTGATACGGCGGAAATGCCGTGATAATGCGCGTCAGAGTTTCGGCGGCATCCAGCGTGTGGAGAGTCGAAAGCACGAGATGTCCGGTTTCGGCGGCAAGCAGAGCGGTTTCTATTGTTTCCAGATCGCGCATTTCGCCGACCAGTATCACGTCCGGGTCCTGGCGCAGCGAACCGCGCAGGGCTTCGGCGAATGAACGGGTATCAACATCGACTTCGCGCTGCGTAACGAAAGATTTTTTGTTTTTGTGCAGAAATTCGATCGGGTCTTCAATCGTCACGATATGCGAATTGCGGTTTTGATTGATGTGATCGACAACGGCTGAAAGCGTCGTGGATTTTCCCGAACCGGTCGTTCCGGTAACCAGAATCAAGCCGCGATTTTCTTCGGAAATCGAGTTGAGAATCGGCGGCAGACCTAATTCGCTGAACGGTTTTATGTTATCGGCAATTACGCGGGCGACGATTCCGATGGAATTTCTCTGTTGGAAAATATTAACGCGGAAACGCCCCAAACCCGAAACTCCGTAACCGATATCAACTTCAAATGCTTCCTTAAAATGAAGTTTCTGCCGATTGGACATCATTGAAAAAGCCATCTCGAGGGTTTCATCCTGGGAGAGTCGGTTGACTCCGGCGACCGGGCGGAGTTCACCGTTGACGCGAATAAATGGGAACGAACCTGCCCGTAAATGCAGATCGGATGCACCAAAACTCATCGCCATTTGTAACAAATCGTCAATTCTATTGGACATAATTTAAGACTAAAAAAGAAGTAAGTCGGTGTTGGTGGTAAGATTTGAGGTTTGATAATTTAATTATCGCCAAACCGAATCAGGTTTTATTTTAACGCTTGATAAACAGTTGCGTCAACCTATTTTTTTGAAAGCTATTAGACTTATTACGTGGTTGCATCGTAAAATCAAAGTTTATTATACAGGAAAGAAAAATGAACAAAGCAGGCAAAATATTGTCATTCAATCCGCCGCACGCCATTCCGGGCGGCGAAATTTTAATCGAATGCGAAGGTTTTAAACTCACGCAGTCGGGCGATTACGGCTGTTATTTTAACGGGCAAGCCGGAAGATTCGTCGGCGCATCTTCAAATCGCCTGTTGGTGATTGTGCCGGATGTTCTCGATGCGACCGAAACGGAAGTTTATCTGGAGAGCGGCGGCGAGAGGAGCGAATCGAAAAATATTCTGGTCGGCAAAAAACTCGCGGATGATTTGCATCTGGTCGCTAATCCGGCGGTTGATCCGAAGGATGATTCGATAATCGTCACGCGTTCGGGTTCGCGCGGGCAAAAACTGCCCGTTACGCTTTTTCGTCTGGAAAAAGACGGATTTTTAATTGAAATGTCGGCGGATGTGTTGAATCCGACGGGAATCGCTTTTAATCAGAGCGGCGAACTTTTTGTCACGGCACGCGCCGACGGCGAGGTTTTTCGTATTTTGCACGATGAAGAAGTTTTGCCATATGCCTCCGAACTCGGCATTGCAACCGGAATCGCTTTTGATAAAGACGGCGAAATGTTTGTCGGCGACCGGAGCGGCACGGTCTTTAAAGTGGCGAGTTTCGGCAATTCCGAGTCTTTTGCCGTTTTAGAGCCTTCGGTTTCGGCATATCATCTGGCATTCGGCGCGGACGACCGGCTTTATCTTTCCTCGCCCGGACTTTGCAGTTTCGATTCGATTCACGCAATCGGGAAAGACGGTCTTGCGGAAGATTTTTTTCGCGGACTCGGCAGACCTCAGGGTTTGGCGTTTGACCGCACCGGAAATCTCTATGTTGCCGCGTGTTTGCGGGGCAGACACGGCATTGTCAAAGTTTCGCCGGACGGACGGGCGGCAGAAATTTTTGTTGCCGGAATGAATGTCGTCGGGCTTTGTTTTACGCGTCAAGGCGAAATCATCGTGGCGACAAATGAGGCGGTTTACAGTCTTCCGCTGGGAATTTACGGAACGCTTTTGGATTAAAAACAAGCGGAGCGATTCAAACAAAATTAAAAGGCAATGGAGATAATTTCCATTGCCTTTTTTATATGCTTAGATTTGCCTTTTTTTTTATTTTTCCGGTGAAGATTTCGGTTCGGGTTCGCCGCGTCGTTTGAGCTTCGGCGGTTCATCGCTCGCCGGTGTCGAACTCGAATCGTTGCTGCTCGAATCGCCGGTCGAAGCCGGATCGTTCGGATTTTCCGGTTGACGACGTTTAAGAGTCGGTCTGCCGGGTTCTTCTTCGTCAAAATCACCGATAATCGCCGCTTTCGCGTTGGTCATTTTCAGCAGATGATTTTTGACTTTCTGGAATTCAGAAGTGCTGATGATGTATTCCTGCTTTTCGGGAAAACGCGCCACCAGTTCAAGACTTGCATCGCGGCGCTGGATTGATTGCGGATGCGTCGAGAAAAGTTCGGAGATCTTCGAGCGTTTTTTCCTGTTTTGCGAAGCGAGTTTTTCAAACATCGAAGCCATTCCCGTCGGATCGTAACCCGAAGCATAGAGATATTGAACGCCGAGCCGGTCGGCTTCTTCTTCTGCCCCGCGGCTGAACTTAAAGAAGGAAAGCATTTGCGCCAAACCTGCCGTGTTCTGCAAAACCGCTCCGGCAATTCCGCCCGTAAAAATGATTCCGGCGAGAAGTCCGTAATTCAGAAAAGTTCCTTTTCCCTGATTTTCCATCGCGTGGCGAGCCGCCACGTGCGCGATTTCGTGCGCCATAACGCCGGCGAGTTCGGCTTCGTTGTCAGCGGCTATGATTAAACCCTTGTTGACATAAAAATATCCGCCCGGAAGCGCAAACGCATTGACTTCGTCGCTGTCAATGACTTTGATCGAAAAGGGAACTTTGGCATCGGAATTAAGAACGATATTCTGTCCGACGCGATTGATATATTCGGTAACGAGCGGGTCTTCGACAAGTTTTACCTGTTGTTCGACCTCACGCGAGAGTTGTGCGCCGATTTGCGCTTCTTTTTCTTTCGAACCGCCGAGCCAGCCAAAGAATTTATCCATGCCGCTATTAATATTGCGCGTGCCGATTTTTGAAGGATCTTCTTTTTCGGAAAGCGGTTTTTTACTGACAGCCTTTACTTGCTGGGTTGATGTTTCTTTCTTATCGGGCGTTGTTTGCGCCGCCATACTTATCGGGAAAAATGCCAATGCACTAACCCAGACGGCTAAAACCAAAAACATCGCATTAAATTTGCGAACGGAACTTCTAAGCATATTTTGCCTCCTTGAAAATTTATAAGACATTTGTAAATTTAGATTCTATACTTTCTTAAATTATATTGGCAACAAGTTTTTGATGCGTTCAAATTTAATTAAGTTGTGAAAAGTTTCGAAAAAATACCGAAAAATTAAACTTTTTAAAGAATTTTCACAATAAATGTTTTTTTTACGCTCGAAAATTGATAAAGTATAAAACAGCCGAATGTTTTCCCGGCAGATTTTTTAGAAAATAAAGTTTGATGCCTGCGCTCACACATTTTTATAATACCTTCCGATATTTATTTTATTTCAAACGGGTAATTATTCAATTCTTTTTTGTTAAATGAAACGAATTCAAGAAAAAGTAAAGGACTTAGTTGATGTTCGTCCATATCAGGTCGTTCAGGATTTTATTTCCGATCCGGCGCAGACGCTTTCGATTTATCATTTTACCGATATAACGTCGGATTTGATGGCGCAATGGTTGGACAAGGTTGTCGGCGTGGATGTCGGAAACGGCGCGTCAAACGCTCTGGCAGGTTATCGCGGTGTCGGCAAAAGTCATTTTCTGGCTACGCTCGGCGCGATTATCTCGCAGCCCGAACTGCGTTCGAGAATTTCCGACCCGCACGTGGCGGCAAGCGCACAGCGGCTGAAACGCCGCCGTCATCCGGTCGCATATGTCCGGCGCGGAATTTTTGACTCTTTTATAGACGAACTTCGCGCCGCGATTGCCAAAATTCTGGAAATTGACGTAACACCGATTGAAACGCTTTCCGATCTGCTGCAGCTTGCCGCGAGAAAAGCCGAAGATGTTCCGTTCGTTTTAATTATTGACACGGCATTCGAGCGAACTTCGCGGGTTTCGCGCGATGACGGCGTGATTTTAGGCGAAATCGCCGAAATTGCGAAAAATCTGAATATGTTCGTCGCGGTCGCCCTCGATGACGACATTGCCGGAGCGGACGGCGCAAACGCCGCGATTACGCGAAGTTTTACGATTGATTATCTCGATCAGGAACATCTCTATCGCATTGTCAATACATATATTTTCCCGAAGCATCGCCAGACTTTGCCGCTTCTGCACGATATTTACAACGATTTCCGAAAGATGATGCCGAGTTTTCGCTGGAGCGAACAGAGATTCGTTTCGCTTTATCCGCTTCATCCGATAACTCTGGAAATCGCGCCTTACGTCCGGCTTTACGCGCAGGATTTTGCTTTACTCAGTTTTACGGCATCAGCCGGAAACAAGATTCTGGGTCGTCCGGCAAATTCTTTGATCGCTTTGGATGAAGTTTTCGATAGCGTGGAAAACTCGCTTCGCAAAGTCGCGGATCTGAAGGACGCTTTTGCAACTTACGACAAATTAAGTGCGGAAGTCGTCGCGCATATTCCGATAATGCAGAGAATGCAGGCAAAACTCATCTTAAAGGGTTTGCTTCTTTTATCTCTGGACGGCTACGGCACGACCGTCGGCGAAATCAGCGCGGCGATGCTGATTTTTAACGAAGACGAACCGAATAAAGCGCAAAAGGAAGTTCAGGATTTGCTCGAAACCTTTGTTTCGGCGTTTCCCGAAAGTCTGGAACGCGTCGAAGAAGAAGGCAGAGATATTCGCTACAGTCTGAAAATCAGCAACAAGGAAGATTTAAACAACGCTCTAGCCGAAGCGATTAAAAGCGTCTCGAGCGGCGTGATTCCGAAATTGCTGCGGCGCGTCGGGCGCGACCGGTTCCCCGAATGGATTTTGCCGAACGACGGCGAAGCGCAGCAGAGAGGCGATATTACAGATTCTCACATCGTCTGGCGCGGCGGACTCCGGCGCGGAAGAGTTGTCTGGGATTTGGAGTCGAATTATTCGGGCGATTATCAAACTTCGGAAGGCGCGGATTTTTACGATTGGGAAGTTATAATCAATCCGTTCAAAAAACCGGAAAACGAAACGGGCGAGATTTCAAAGGTTTACTGGCGACCCGCGCCGCTCAGAAAGGACGAAGCCGAAACGATTATGCGGTATTTCGTTTTGCTGACCAATGCTAAATTGCGCGATGACTACGGCGAATTCTGGCAGGTTGCCGGACATACGCACACGGTCGCCGTCGAGCAAATCTGGTACCGGCTTTTTTTGCAGGACGCGAAATTTATCATTGACGGCAGCGAATATGCGGTAACGGAACAGGCGCGTGCGTCTTTGAGTCTGGCGGAATTGCTTTCAAAAATGCTCGAACCACTGTTTGAAGTTCGCTATCCGAGCCATCCGGTTTTTGCCGAACCTCTGGCAATGACGGAAGTTTCCGCACTCGTCAATGATTTTTTCAGCGGCGCCAAACAAAATAATGCGGAAGTTCAAAGATTGGCGGAAAATTTCGCTCTGCCACTCGGTTTGGTCATCCAGCGCGGCGATTCCTTTATTCTCGAATCGGAAGAAAATGTCGTCAAATTGCCGCTCGCCCAGGAAGTTTTATCTCTGGTCAATGAAAACGCGGAACAGACCGTCTCATTAAAAAATGTCAGCCAGCGGCTGCGCCAACTGCCGTTCGGCTTGATGCGCGAAGCCCAGCATCTGATCCTGACGGCACTCGTCGCGCAACGGCAGATCGAATTCGTTACCTCGAAAGGCGACCGCATCAATCGCCGTTCGCTCGATCTGAAAATCATCTGGGACGATATTGTCGGGATTGCCAAACCGACCGGCATTACTTACGGCAGCAAGCGTCTGACAGAGTGGGCGCGGATTTTGACGGGGGCGGATAATTTTCAATCCATAGATATTCCCGAAGATCAATCGGCAATCAAAACCGCTTTTAAAAATTGGCTGGAAAATTGGGAAGCAAACAATGTTCTGGCGCATTTTCACGAATTGCCGGACGAGATTTTTAATACGAAAATCTGGCGGCTTGCCACCAATTCGCAGAAAACCTTCGGCGTGGTCGCGGCGACCGTTAAGGAAGTTTTGGCGGAAACAATTTCGCTCGAAGAAGGTTTATACAGGGTTGCCGACGCTTTTTCGGATTCGGAGGAAGTTTTCCGAAATTCTTCGAATGATTTTGCCGTTTTGGAAGATTTTATAGGCAGCGCAGCTAGACGGCGCGAAATCTGGACTTATCTGGCGGTTTGCGGCGCGACCGAAGACGATCAATTGGAAACTCTGCGCGAAAAACTCGTGCAAGTCATTGATAAAATTTACTTTAACCCCGACAAATCGTTGCAGAGCGAAATGAACGCGTTGTGGGAAAATTTCCACGAGCGGTTTACCGAACATTTTACGGTCAATCACGATGCGGTGATGAAATCGCATCTTTTGCAGGAAAAATATGACGAGATTCGTAGAAGCGATGAATGGTGGGAATTTGAAAATCTTTCGGCTGTTCCGGTTTTTCCCAGAACTTTCTGGAACGAAGCCAATGAAATTTGCCGTCAGTTCAAGGAATTAAACTGCCGTTTCGATGTCAAGGAAATGCTCAAAACTCACCCGTTCTGTGCCTGTTCGTTTAATCTGGCGCAAGCCGTTGATTGGGAAAAACTGCCCGAAACCTTGCAGCAAAAAGTCAGGCACGGGCGCGAGGTTTATCACCGGATTTTGCAAAAATTAAGCGGCGTTTTAGTTCCTCTGATCGAAGAATTCGCCCAAAAAAATCAAGCGAACGAATTTGCCGAATCAGCCCGAAATCTGATTCAAGTTTTAATGACGGGCGAACAGATTCAGCCTTTGCAAAACAATGAATTGATAATTCTGCAAAAAATTCTCGCCGTTTTGCCCTCGTCGGCGTTTGCGGTTTTGAATAATTCAAACGAAACCGATCTCTTTAAAGGCGAAGATATTTGGAAGGACGAAGCCGAGCTTTTAAATATTTAATGAAAAAATTTTCGGACTGGAGCGCGAGCGTCCCGCTTGCATGAGTCCGTGAGGACGAAAAAGCGTTTGATTGCAAAAAAAACTCATTTATAACAAACGCCTGTTCGCGCTTACGCGCTCATGCAAGCGGGACGCTCGCGCTCCAGTCTTTGATTTTTGAGCAAATCGTTTTCGCGTCTTTCAACATTTTACGCTAAAATTTCTCTTAAATTGAGCATCTCAAGCAAAACAATTTCGATCATCGGCACCGGCAGACTCGGCGGGGCTTTGGCTCTGGCTCTGGCAAAAAAAGGTTTTTCAGTCGAAAATCTCGTTGCCCGAAACAGACAAACCGCCGAAAAAATCATTCATCTTTTTCCGAATAAACCGAAAATACTGACAATCGAAGATTTTTCGCAAATTTCTTCCGACATCATTTTTATTGCGACGCAGGATTTCGAAATCGCCGCCGCCTCCGAAAAACTTGCCGTAACTTTATTGCATCAGCCGTTCGTTTTTCACACGAGCGGCTCGCTTTCTTCGGAAATTCTCGGCGCATTAAAGAGTTGCAAAACGGGTTCGATCCATCCGCTCGTATCCGTCAGCGATCCGATAATCGGCGCGGGAAAATTTAAAAATGTTTATTTCTGCGTCGAAGGCGAACCGGAAGCCGTAAAAATTGCCGAAAAACTCGTCAAAAAATTGGGCGGAAAATCATTTTCCATCGAAACCGATTTTAAAGCTCTTTATCACGCTTCGGCAGTTACGGCGTGCGGGCATCTGGTCGCTTTGATTGATGTTGCCAACGAAATGCTTTCAAAATGCGGTCTTCAGGAGAAAGACGCGCAGAAAATTCTGCTTCCTTTAATTAAAAGCACGGTCGAGAATCTCGAATTTCAAAATACATCCGAAGCCCTGACCGGAACATTTGCGCGGGCGGACGGCGAAACTTTTGAAAGACACCTGAAAAGTTTGAAAAAAAATGTTTCCGGCGAAGCTCTGGAAACCTATCTGCAACTTGGGAAGCGTTCCTTACATCTAGTTAAAGAGCAAAAATCGAATACGGAAAAGCTGAAGGAAATGCGAAAAAAAATATCGTTAGCGAAAAAGAATCTCAAATGTTAGAATTGTTTTACAAGGAAAACGAAAGCGCGGCGGTTTTTGCATTTTAATTTCAGATATTATGGCGAAAAAGGAAAAATTTCAGAAAGAAAGGCAGATATTTTTAGAGCATATTCAAAAGTCGGGCTTGCGGCGCACGGCGCAGAGAGATTTGATTTTGGAGATATTCTTGCGCACCGAAGAGCATCTTTCGAGCGAAGATCTGTATTGGCTTGTGCAAAAGGAAGACTCGAGCGTCGGGCATACGACCGTTTACCGCACGCTCAAACTTTTGACCGAAGCAGGTTTGGCGCGTGAAGTTCGCTTCGGTGACGGGAAAACTTATTACGAGCATCATTATAACCACGAACATCACGACCATATGATCTGCACCGAATGCGGAAAAGTGATCGAATTTTTCTCGCCGGAAATCGAGGCTTTGCAGGATAAAATGGCGGAAGAATTCGGCTTTAAACCGACTCATCATTCGCTCCGGCTTCTGGGAATCTGCGCCGAATGTCAGAAAAAAGAGAAGGATCTGCACAGCGCGGCTTCGGGTGCGCAGCCGCGGGTGCGCGTGAAATCGGTCGTCGGACATTAAAATTTTTAACAAAAAAAAGGAATACTTTATATCTTTTATGACGGAAGCGGAAGTAAAATTTGAGCGGGAAGAAAGAGACGGCGTAGTTGCCGTCGGAACCTATCTGTTTGATGCGGCGGCGCGTCTCGGAATTGAAATTTCGGAAGAATGCGAGCGGCGCGGCGAGAATGATTCGTGCGCCGTAACGATTAAAAAAGGCGGCGAACTTTTATCCGAACCGACCCAATCCGAAATTGAACATTTAAGCGCACAACGGCGTAAGAATGGAGAACGCCTGGCTTGTCAGGCGAAAATCGAAAAGTCAGGAGAAGTAATAATTATGACGAAAGAAAAAGTTGTCGAAGAAAAGCCCGAAACGGAAAAAAAGGAAGAAGAATTCCGCAAGGAATTTGAAAAAATGCCGCTCGAAAAAAAGGTCGCATCGTTGCTCGAACTGGAAATGATCACTTTGGGCGAAACGGTTTCATTTATTTTTAATTCGCCTTCGGAAGTTGTCAGCAAAATTATGGACGTGATGGCGCAGTTCGGCAGACAAAAGGAAGAAGAAACAAAGGAATCGACGCGCCCCGAAGAACATAAAACGGAAGAAAAGGGCGAAGAAAAAGCCGAAAAAACCACACCGCCCGCAAAGAAACCGGCGGCAAAGAAAAAACCGGCGGCAAAAAAGACGGCAACGCCGAAGAACGCGGCAACACCAAATAAAGATGACGCTAAAGAAGGCTAAAATTAATTTTAGCCTTCTTTAGCCGTAAAATCGCAAATTAAAAAAGTAATAAAAGTGAGCGATAAAATACAAAAAAAAGTTCCCGATTCGCTGAGAGAAACTACGCAGTACGCGCTGGCTTTCGGCTTGATTGCGACAATGCTGCTGGTCGCGGGTTTTCCGATGTTCGTAATATTTTTCTTCGGCATTTTTGCATATTTTTTGTGGAAGACTTTTTCCCAGCCGTCGCGCAATGAAACACGCGAAATCTTTGAATTTTATCTGGCGGCAAACGAAATCTTGCGTGATGACGAACGCCGCTGGTTCGGTTTTGAAGTTCAGGAAGTCGTCGGTCGCGGCGAACGGCTTTTGCAGCTTATGAACGGTGCGCCGCCGCTCGTCTATTTCACGCTCGGCGCGCTTTACAACAAAATCGGCGATTATAAATCCGCCGTCAATCATCTTTCCTACGTTATCGAAAACGACAACGCGGATGAAGCGACATACATTTATCCTTCGCCCGATCTCAGGAATTATGTAAAAATTCTGCGAAAGATCGAACGCGAACCTGCAGAAGCTCCGCAAACTTCGGCAGCCGTGCGCGCACTCGAACGCGCCCGCCGCAATCGCGGCAAGGCACTTCTTGAAAACAGCCGCATCGAACTCGAAAAAATAAATCAGAAAAAACGCGAGGCTCTCCAGGAACCGAAGAGCCAGCCGTATGAATTTGTCGAACCGCAAGAAAATAAAAATACGGTCAGAAGTGCAGGCGAAAATTACGTACAGGATTTTGAACAAAACGATAAATCTTTGTTTGCGGACAATAATCGCGAAACAAAAACAAACGGCAGGGAAACCGTGCGCCGCCGTGCTAAAAAAGAAGAAAAAGGCGACGATCCGTTCGTTGACCGCAAACCGATTACCGAAGTCCTCCACGACATCTACGATAAAAATATTCAATAGCTTTTTTGTTAATGGTTGATTGTTAATTATTAATTGAACGAATAGAATAAAATCAATTAACGAATAACAATCAACCATTAACAAATCTATGTTTTCTGCTGAAATTATCGCCATCGGTTCAGAACTTTTAACTCCGACAAAAACAGATACAAACAGTCTTTGGCTGACCGAAAAACTTAACGAAATCGGCATCGAAGTCAAGCTCAAAACGGTCGTCGGCGACGATGCTCTGCGGCTTGAAGAAGTTATCAAAGATGCCTTAAAGCGTTCGGACGTAGTAATTACGACGGGCGGTTTGGGACCGACCGAAGACGATATTACGCGCCGGATTTCCGCTAAAGCGGCGGGACGCGAACTGGTCTATCACGAAGAACTGGAAAAAGATTTGCGCGAGCGTTTCCGGCTTTGGGGACGCGAAATGCCGGAAATCAATAAAAGACAGGCGTTTATCATCGAAGGAGCGCGCATTTTGCCGAACCCGAACGGCTCGGCTTCGGGAATGCTCGTCGAATTGGACGGGAAAATTCTCGCAATTTTTCCGGGTCCGCCGCGTGAATTGAAACCGATGTTTGAAAATTACGTTTTGCCCGAATTAAGCGAAATGACAGGCGAAATTGTTTTCAAGAAAAGAATTTTGAAGGTTTCGGGACTTGGCGAATCGGCGATTGATGAAGCGATCTCGTCGATCTATTCGATTTATAAACAGGTTCAAACGAGCATTCTATTTAATAAAAGCGAGGT
This sequence comes from uncultured Blastocatellaceae bacterium, assembly GCA_964444245.1. GTDB lineage: Bacteria > Acidobacteriota > Blastocatellia > Pyrinomonadales > Pyrinomonadaceae > JAHCHG01. The sequence continues at coordinate 11,732 of CAYUGW010000050.1, forward strand.
TGAAGTTCATCTGACGGCGCAGGGCAAAACGAACGCGGAAGCTGAAGCTCTTAATGAAGAAATCACGAAAAAAATCGTCGAAACTCTAGGTTTAGCCGTTTTTTCGACAAATGCCGAAGAAATGGAAGTAGTTGTCGGCAAACTTTTGAGCGAACGAGGCAAAACTTTATCGGTTGCCGAAAGCTGCACGGGCGGTTTGATCGGCGAGCGTTTGACCGATATTTCCGGCTCATCCGCTTATTTTATCGAGGGAATTATCGCTTATTCAAACGAAGCGAAAATGCGGACTTTGAATGTGCCGAAGGATTTGATCGAAATGCACGGCGCGGTCAGCGCGGAAGTTTGCGAAGCGATGGCAAAAGGAATGCTCGAACGCGCCGGAACGGATTACGCGCTTTCCGTCACCGGAATTGCCGGACCTGCGGGCGGAACGCCGGAAAAACCGGTCGGCACGGTTTTTATCGGTTATGCGGATAAAATGCAAGTAAAATCAAGAAGAATCGTTCTCCCCGGCGACAGGTATTTAATTCGCTGGCGAACGAGTCAGGCAGCACTCGATATTTTGCGGCGGAATATTTTGAAGGAAAAAAGATGAATGATGTTTTAAGTAAAATAAAAGCTCCGGCAATCGGTTTAATTGTCGTCGGCGCGTTAAATTTCGCGCTCGGTTTACTATCGGTTTTAAGCGGTCTGCTGCGTCTGACGGGAATTATTCCCGGCGACGAGTTGCCGATCAATGAAGCCGAAAGAATGGGCTATTTAGTCGGAACTTTCGGCGTTTACGGAGTTGCATTTATCAGTTTAATTATTGCACCGTTTATGGTTTACGGTGCGGTTCAAATGCTCGGCGGCAAAAGTTATAAATTTGCCAAAACTTCCGCGATTCTGGCGATAATTCCGTTTATTTCCTGCTGTTTTATCATCGGCATTCCGTTCGGAATCTGGGCTTTGATGGTTTTAAGCAAACCCGAAGTCAGAGCGTTTTTCAGCGGCGAAAGGAATTTTCAAAACCAATATCCGCCGATGCCGCCTAAGTTTTAAAGGCTTGAAAAATAAAATTTTTGCAAACAAAAGTGTTTTTTTCGTTCAACACGGGCGAGGTTTAAATATGAAAAAACGAACAATAATTTTAACTTTTTTGATGATTTTTTTAACGGCATTAATTGTGTCGGCGCAGGTTGAAACAGGCGACGACGGAAATCCCGTAAATTGGTGCCGCAACGGTCTTTTCCCGAAGAGCAGCGAAAATTTCCGCATCGCAAAAATTACGGCTGCGAAAAACGAGAAGGTTT
>CAYUGW010000051.1:0-12957 GCA_964444245.1 uncultured Blastocatellaceae bacterium
TCAACGAAAAATACGACAAACTTGCCTATAATGTCCGCACACGCGGATTTTTCGAGGCTCTGCGGCGCGGTCTGATTAATAGCGACGAACTTAATAAAGCCGAAATAGAGCTGGAGAAATGGATCACACGCGATCAGAAAAAATTTCTCGAAGAAAACCAAAAATCGTAAAATTTTTAATCAAATGAAAGTAACTGAAAAAAGATTAAACAAAATAAACGGTATTTTTTTGTTTTTCCTTTTTTCGTGTGTTTTCAGCCATTTAATCATCTTTGCTCAAACCGATCCGGCAACGCAAAATCCATTTTCACAAACAAATAATCTTTATCAATGGGGCGCGATCAGCTCGTTTCACGGATTGCCGTCCGAGCGCGTCAATGCCATCGCGCAGACCAAAGACGGCGTTTTGTGGTTCGGCACGGAAAAAGGTCTGGCAAAATTCGACGGTCGGCGGGTGCAGACGATTACTTCGCAAAATCTTTCGATTTTAAAGATTCTCGCGCTCAAAGTCGCACCCGACGGAATTCTCTGGATCGGCACGGAAAGCGGTGCGTTCCGGTTTGAAAATGATTTGTTTTTACCGATTGAAGAAACCAAAAAAAATTCGATCAATGCGATTTTTATTGATGAAAAAGAATCGAAAGTTTACCTGACAAGCGAAAAAGGCTTGATTTTTGAAATCCAAACGATAAGCGAAAATGTTTTAACGGCGAAAAAACTTTTAGAAGAAGATTTAGAAATAAAAAGCATTTCGCAATTCGGCGAAAAAATCGTCATCGGAACGCATAAACGCGGTTTTTTGGAACTTCAAAACGAAAAAACAAAAGAGATTCCAAACCGCCCTCGCCAGTTTTTTATCAATACTTTTGCCAAAAACTCCGCCGGAGAATTCTGGGTCGGAACACAGACTTTCACCGAAAACAGCGGTCTGTATTTTGCCAAAACGCTGACCGATTGGGAAAAAACAGATGCCGCCGTCGGAACCGTAACTTCTTTAAGTTTTGACGGTTACGGAAATCTCTGGGTCGGCACGAAGGATCGCGGCGCGTTTAAGTTTCGCGGCAGCAAACAACTCGAACGCTTTACCTTTGAAAACACGGCGGGCGGGCTTCGTTCGAATGAGATTTTAACGACTTTTGTTGACCGCGAAAATGTGATCTGGTTCGGCACGAATAAGGGCGTTTGCCGTTTCGATCAGAGCAGTCCGAACAATGAAAAAATTTCGGAAGACGCGCAAAGCAATTACGTCAGAACATTTTACGAATCAAAATCGGGCAGCATAATCGCCGGCACAAATCGCGGTTTATACTATCAAAACGAAGAAAACAAATGGCAACGCGTCAGCGGTTTCGACCAAAAGGCAATCTACGCGATTTCGGAAAATCAAGCCGGAAATCTGCTGGTCGGAACGTCAAACGGCTTTTTTTATGATGTCGGTTTGAAAACCGCTGCCAAAGAAGAATTTTCAATAAATGTTGATGAAAGTAAAACATTTAACGAAAGTGTGCGGGCGATTCAAAATTTTCAAGGCAAAACTTATCTGGCATTTTTCGGGCGCGGACTCGCAAAATTTGAAAATCAAGCGGTTGCTTTCAATCTGCCGAACATTCAATTGCAACAGATTATTTCGCTGCATTCGGAGACGGACAAAAATCTCTGGATCGGAACAGCAAATAACGGGGTTTTTACGTTTGACGGCAATGAACTTACTCAATTTCCGCAACTCGAGCCGCTTAAAAGTTTTGCGATCTGGTCGATTGACGGAAATCTCGAAACAGGCGTTTGGTTCGGAACGGAAGAAGGGCTTTTTCTCTTTCAAAACGCCGAACTGAAAAAAGTTCTGCCCGATACGGATGTGCGCAGCGTCAAGGTTTTTCCGGACGAAAGTGTCTGGTGCGCGACCGTCAACGGTTTGATTCAAATAATTCCGAACAATCATTTCGGATGGATTTTTTCGAGAATCGATGTCGAACAAGGTTTGCCTTCGCAAAGCACTTTTGCAATTCTGCGCGAAACCGGGGGCGAAAGCGAGTTTGAAACGATTTTTATCGGCACGAATCGCGGAATTGTCAAATATTTCGTCAATCGAATCAAACCACTTCTCATTCCGACGCGGATTTTGAGCAAACGCCTGCACGCGGCAAGTGAACTTGCCGACGGAATAAATCTCGAATACCCGCAAAATGCGCTGGCGGTTGAAGTTGCGGGTTTGAGCAGCCGTACTTTTCCCGAACAGTTTCAATATGAATTTCTGCTTCGTAATGAAAAAAACGAGATCATAAATAAAAAATTATCAAATGATTCGCAGTTTTTGATGGAAAACCTGGAAGCCGGAATTTATACGGTCGAAGCGCGTGCTTTTGACAAAAATCTGACCGCTTCCGAACCGCTCGTTTTTAATTTTTCGATTGCGAGAACGCCTTTCCCCTGGACGACGCTCGCGCTGACGGTTTTGTTATCGTTTGCCGTTATCGCCTTGATCTGGGCGATTTTTTCGCAAAGAAGAATTTCGCGCACCAGTTCCGAACTCGCCTTTGCCAACAAGGAATTAAATGTCGCCCGGCTCGATCTGGCAAACGAAGCCGAACGCGAACGCCGACGCATCTCGCGCGATCTGCACGATCAGACCTTAGCAGACCTCCGACATCTTCTGCTATTGACCGATAAACTGCCGACCGATGAAGATTCTGCTGACAAAGCCGTTCAATTCCGCACGGAAATCGAAAATGTTTCCACCGAAATCCGCAATATCTGCGAGGATTTAAGCCCCTCGGTTTTAGAAAATATCGGTTTTACCGCCGCGCTCGAATGGGCTTTGAGCAATGCCGTACAGGATTCTTCCAAAATCATTACGTCCGAATTTGTCTGCGACGAACGAACGGAAGAAAAAATCAATTTTTCGCCGACCGTTCAAATCCAGATTTATCGCATCGCTCAGGAAGTTTTATCCAATATTGTCCAGCATTCGAACGCGACGCATATCAAAATGTCGGTTGAAAAAAACACGTACGGAATTTTCCGTCTAATGATCGAAGACAACGGGCAGGGTTTTGATATTTCAACAATTCAAACCGTCAGAAGCCGCGGACTTGCCAATATCAGAGCGCGGGCAAATCTGATCGATGCCGAAGTTGACTGGATAATAAGCGGAGACGGCGGCACGATCTTTTGTTTGACGAAATCTTAAACTTTTCCGCTCAATTTAAAATAATCCGCTTTGACGATTTAAGCAAATCCTTTTTGCATAAGAATTTACAAGGACTTTTTATTTGAAAATCTTTAATATTATTCGACTTTTTTCAATCTCATTCCGTCAAAAAAGACGAGCAGAAATTAATTTTTGCTCAAAAATATTTTTAGTTACTGAAATTAAGGAGAGAGAAAAAAGTAATGAAAAAACAACCATTTAATTTATTGTCAGGAGTTTTAATTGTAATGGCAATTTTGGTTTTAGCCGATGTCGGCAGCGCGCAAAGACGCGAAGCGCGCGGCAAAAGATATACCAAAGCGCAGGTTGAAAAGATAATTGACCGCGTCGAAGACCGCGTTGATAAATTCGTCAAAAGTTATGATAAATCGCTTGATAACAGCAGATTGGACGGCACACGGCGCGAAAAGTGGCTGCTTGATCGGGCAAGAGATTTAGAACGGGCAACCGATGATTTAAGAAGAAATTTCGACCGCCGCGACAACTGGAACGAAAACCGCGCCGCAGTACGAAAATGTCTTGATATCGCCCATGATATTGATAAAAATATGAGGAACCGCAAATACAGCAGAAATACGGAAAATATCTGGGCAAGAACGCGTTTTGAATTAAACACCTTAGCCGATATTTACAATTTACCGAAAGTCGGCTCGAATGCGTATTAATTAGCAAATCTTTGGCGGATAAAAAGGCAGAATCTATTTTCTGCCTTTTTTTGTTGATAAAATAATCGTAATGACAACGTTTACCAATTTTCAAACATCTTCACAAATGATTTTTGCAACAATTTTTAGTAAGATAATCGAACTTAATTTGTCTTGAACCGTAAAATAAAAGTTTGACGGTTTGGGTAATATTTTAAGTTAAAGACAGGTAAATATGATTGAAGCGGGCAAAATTTTACAAAATCGGTATCGCATCGAAAAACAAATCGGACAGGGCGGAATGGGAACGGTTTTTGTTGCAGTGGACGAAAGATTCGGAAGCACGGTGGCGATCAAGGAAACCTTTTTCGAGGAAGAAAAACTGAGCAAAGCCTTCGAGCGCGAAGCACGGCTTTTAAACAGCCTGAAACATCCGGCTCTGCCGAAGGTCAGTGATTATTTTGCCGAAGAAACCGGGCAATTTATCGTGATGGAGTTTATCGCTGGCGAGGATCTTTCGGAAACTTTGGAAAAAAGCGATAAACCTTTTGCCGTCGAAGACGTTCTGAATTGGGCTGAACAGCTGTGTGACGCGCTTAAATATCTGCATACGCAGGATATGCCCGTAATTCACCGCGACATCAAACCGCAAAATCTGAAACTTACGCCCGCCGGACAAATTATTTTACTCGATTTCGGTCTGGCTAAAGGAAATCCGAACGACGCTTCGCATAAAACTCAGGCAAAAAGCATTTTCGGATATTCACGCAATTACGCATCTCTGGAACAAATTCAAGGCACGGGTACCGATCCGCAGAGCGATCTATATTCTTTAGCCGCAACGCTTTATCATCTTTTGACGGGAATTCCTCCGGCTGACGCGCTGACGCGGGCGATGAATGTTTTAAATGCCAAAACCGATCCGCTGATTCCGGCAAATTTAATCAACCGGAAAATTCCGAAAGGTGTCGCGCAGGTTCTGCAACAAACGATGGCTTTAAATGCCAACGAGCGTCCGGCATCGGCTGTCGAAATGCTTTTGATGCTTGAAAATTGCGATAAATCTGTTGATGTAAATGAGGTGGAAAATTATTCGGATGCAGTTTTTGCGCCGCAGCTTTTAACGCAAAAGACAAAACTGTTGTCGCGGGCGACAAATGTTAATGAAGTTGCCGAATCGGAACTGAAAACCGAGATTTTAACAACCAACGATGCGGAACAAAAATCTACCGTAACACGAGTTGCCAGACCATTTACACGAACGCCGAAGCGTTCCGGAAGCGGAGTTTTGTTCGGCGGAGCGGCTCTCGGCGTGTTAGTAATAATCGCCGGACTTGCGTATTTTATGGCGAATCCGTCTCAAAGAAATGACGAACCGACCGCGATAAACCCAACGTGGCAAAATCAGCTATTGCCATCTGATACCGCTATTGCAGTGGCTGAATCGAAACCTGCGCCGACTGAAAATTCCAATATTGCGGAAAATGCGCCGCCGAAAAATTCGGAAGTAAAGGAAACCACTGCGATAAATGATGTGCCGAAACCTTTAACCGAAACGGCGAAAAAACCTGCTGAAGATCCAAAAACAACGGTAAATGCTCCGAATGCAAGAGTTCCGAAAGAACCGGAAGAGTTAGTTATTAATACCGAAGAGGGAAAATTAAAAGTAATCGGTAACAGATTTGAAACCGAAGATTTTATTCTTGATCATAACGGGTTCAAGATTAAAAATCCGGCAAAATTTCCTGAATTGGGAAAAATTCCGTTATCACCCGAATATCTGAAACGGATGACACCGCAGCAAAGACAAAAATTTGCGGAAATGATCGAAGCGCAAAAGCGTCTGAAAAAAGCACAAAAGCCGATTCCAAATCCGGTTCCGCCGAAACAGCCGCCGACAAATTCTGCAAATAATGATGAAAATTAGAATTTTTGTAGATGATTAGGTCTTTGGTCTTTGACTTTCGGTCTTTGATTTTTGCTCTGACATTCTGATTTCCGTTTCACAAAAATCAGGTAATCTTATTTAGAAGGCTTTTTCCAAAGACCGAAGACCGAAAGCCAAAGACCTAATCAATTAGGAATTTTTAATCCTTTTTGATTAAAGTTTTGAAGAGATTATTTCAAAAAGTTTCGCATTTAATTCTTTAATATGCGCTTGAATATTTTCATCATTTTCAGGTTTCGGCACTTCTAAAAGCGGGTGATAAATAATTTCTACCTTTCCGAAACGCGGATATTTCATATCTTGCGCCCAGATTTTATTTGCCCCGCGAATCGTTACGGGCAGAATCGGAACTTCCGCTTCCATTGCCAGCCGAACCGCGCCGGGTTTGAACGGAAGCATTTTTCCGTCGGAAAATTCGCGCTCGCCTTCGGGAAAAATTATCAAAGTCGCGCCTTCGCGCAAAACTTGCAGGGCTTTTCTCGTGGCTTTGACAAAACCTTTGCGATTGAAACCGACCGGAAACGCGCCGAGATATTTTATTAACCTGCCGATAAAAAACCATGTAAAAATCTCGTCCCAAGCCATAAAACGAAATTTGCGTTTGAGTTTCAGGCAAACCCAAACCGGATCAACATATGTTTGATGATTCGGCGCGATAATCAAACCCTTTTTCAAATCCTTCGGAATATTTTCCAAACCTTGAAATTCAATTCCCCAAAGAATTTTGCTGGCGCTCAGACCGATAAAACGGCAAGCTGTAATAATATATTGCGGTGCGTATTCGTTTTCTGTTGAGTTCACAAGGCAATTATAAAAATACATCTGCTTTGAAGCAAAATGGAAACAAAAAAAGTTCCGGGTTCAAACATAAAGTTTAAACCCGGAACTTTTTTTCGTCTTTTTGACAAATTTATTGAACTTCGACATCATCGCCCGTGTGGATTTCTCCGGCGGTTCTGATAATTAATGCGGTTGCGGTTCTTTCCTTGACATTCAGAATGACCATTTCACCGAGAATTTTCCGCAAATCCGAGGGGCGACCCCTTTTAGCGGATTTTGAGGTTTCAACTCTGCCTCTGGCTTCGTCGCCTTTTTTTCGCGCCGCTTGATTTGAGAATTTTCCGCCGCGGAATTCATCGCTTTGATAACCTTCGTCTCTCGCGCTGACCGATTCGGTCGGTAAATTGTCAATAATGCTTCCCGTTCCGAGCGGGCGGAAAATCGTTAAAAAATCTCCGACATTAACATTATCTTCCGCGCCGAGATCAATATAAACGATATTTTCAGGACTTAATAATTCCTGATTATCGCGCGCCATAACGATTTTTCCGGTGCTTTTGCCCGAAGGATTGGCAAAAATGTCGAGCGCCGGACGCTGTTCGAAAACAGGACTCACGCGCTGCGGCATCGGTTGGATCAAATCACCTAGAAGCAAATTGTCGCAAGAGGTTTTGACCATCGCAATGGCAACATCGTTTCTTACTTTGATAACCTCGACTGCGCCGACCTCCTGCACATAAAAACCGAGATTTCCCTTTTTCGTCCAACGCGTTTCGACTCTTCCGCGTGGACGAATAACCGAAAACACATCGCCGACTTTGGCACTGCTGTTTGCGCCCAAACTGAAATAAATATAATCGCCCTGCGAATAAATATTTTTTTCTTTCTCGAGATCGGCACCGACGATTTTGCTGCTCGTGTCAACTTTTGCCCGCTGTATAAATCCGGCGCAAAGCAAATTATTACTTCCGGCAATCGGCATTTCTTCTTGTGCCGAAGTAATTGCCGAAAAACTAAATATCATAATAAAAAGAGTTGCGAAACTCTTTACACTAAATTTTTGAAAATTCACTGGTCTAGCTCCTTTTTTTTGAACTGTTTTGAATTGAAATTTAATAACTTAAAAGTGAAATAAAAACGGGCAAACCTATCGCCCAATTGTGGCAATTACTATCCTACCTTTTTGTTTAACAAAGGTCAACATTTATTTTATATGTTTAATTTTAAGAATTTTTATTTCGTGCTTGCAGAAATTCTAAGGATTTTGTAGTATTCTGGTTTGCGCTTACTGTGATATTTCGCAAGATAAGCCTAAGCCGGTGTAGCTCAGTGGTAGAGCAACGGTCTTGTAAACCGTAGGTCATCAGTTCAACTCTGATCACCGGCTCCATTATTTTAAGGCTTGTATGAGCCGATTATAATTTAGCAAAAAGTGCAGTGTAGCGAAAAATGTAGCGGCTACGCGCACTTTTCTTTTTTTTGTGCCTCTTTTTGTCCCAGAAAAGCTTCCATTTTTGGACTGATTTTGTTTATTTCATAAACGGGCGTTTTGAAAAGTGCTATTTTTTAACTGAATTATGAAATCTATAGAAGATTATCCAACCCAATCAAAACTCGGTCGTTTATCGCCCCGTCTTTTAATTATTATTGTTATCGCTTTAATTTTATTATTTCCCTATAAAACTACGATAGTGCCTGAGTGGAAAATCAGAGCAGTTGATAGTGCAGGCAATCCTATACCACATGCAAGATTTCGACAAGGTTGGAACAATGATTCTTATAATATTCACGGTATGGAACTTCGGGAAGGAGACGACAATGGCTATGTTATATTACCGGAACGCTCGTTTTACGCTCCGCTGATTTATAGAATTCCACGTTCGGCTTTGGCTTATTTAATGCTTTTAGCACACGGTAGCGTTGGAAATGACGCTTCACTAAATGCCGTAACAGATAAATGTTCGAGTAAACACCTTAATTACGAAGAAATTAAATCCCTTCCCGAAGTCATTGTTATCGGTTGTTCAGATGATTGATAGTCAATTGCTGCAATAATTTCGAAGTAAACTAAAATTTCAAATTACAGCTTAAATTCTTTAAATCAAATATCACTCGTCAGAATAAAATTCCAGTCTTTCGGATTCATTCGATGCGCCAGAACGCTTGCCGTGGCGGAAACCGGAAACTGCTTTTTAAGCAAATTGTCGAGTTCCGAATTTTCGGAACTGCAAATCATATAAGTTCCTTTTTTCGACGGTTTCGACATTCCAAAATTTGCCGCTGCGCCGTGCTGGATATGAAAAAGCGGTAAGCGTTTGCCGGTGCTTTTCATAATCAAATCTTTTTTGCCTTTGAGCGAAAGATATGAAATTTTGCCGAGTTCCGATTCTAATTTATCGTGAAAATTTCCGGCTTCGGTTTGATTAAAACTGTAAAAATTCAGCTTTCCCGCATACCGAATCGGAATCCATTTGAAGCGTTCGATCAATTTGATGACGCGGTTTTTCCCCTTTGCCGGATTCATAGAAACGGCATAGCCGCGCGAACATTTCAGATAATTCGAGAAAAGTTTTTTTTTGAAAAGTCGCGCCGGAAGTCTTTTTAGCGCGTAGTTTTTATCAACCTTTAAATCGCATAAATACCACGCTTTAAACGTCTTTTCTTCAATTTCTAAAGTTCGCAAAACGCCCGCCGCGCAGGCAACAATGCGGTTTTCGTCCAAAGCAATATGAAAAAGCGGTTCGCCCAAACGCTCGAAAAAGGCGAAATAATTTTCGCCGTGATCGAGCCGAAAAAAATCATCGCCGTACGGATATTCGGCAATATTTTCAAATTCCTGAAGCCGCGCTCCGTATTCTTGCCGGTCTTTTTTTTGCAAAACTTTGATTTCAATCATGGAACGTAATCGGCAGATTGCGAAGTAGTGAAAGGTGCGTCGAGAATCCAGCGGGTTTTCCGATGATTCCATAATCCGGCATATAAATTGTTGAAAAGCGTCGCGCCGAGCCGCAAACCCTGTTCGATCAAATAGCGGTTTTCGGCACTCTTTTGAAACGGCGCATCGAGTATTTTGAAAAAATCTTCGGAATGCTTGATGTCGAGTTCCTGATGCAGTTTGTAATGAATCATTTCATCCTCGCTCAGCCAGCCGTTTTCGATCACGCCGTTTCCGATCCGGGCGGAAATATCGGAAAACATCCGCTCGATTATTCCCAGAACGCCGACCGCGATGATGAAATCGTCCAGCACCGAAACGCCCGATAAAGTCGTGTTAAAAATCCGCACATCCGCCCACAGCCCGCGCAGATAAACGTCGTCTTCCGTGATATTTGCGAGCCTTTTCAAAAATTCCAGAAACGTCTTCCCGTGTCCGCGAGCGAGCGAGCCTTCGCCGTGTTCTTCCCAGACATTTCGCAAAACTTCCAGACGAAGTTCGGGAGTCGGAATTTTCGCCGCCAGAGCCGCCATCGGACGGCTGAAAAAAATTACCGCGTAGAAAAATTGAATCTGCGTTTCGCAAAAATCTTCCTTTTCAAAAGTTTTTTCGCGCAAATTTACAAAATACGGATTTTCCGCGTAATTCGTGTTTTTGAGAATTTGTTCGATCAATTCATTAAGATTCATCCGGTTTTCTCTCCGATCTCTATTTTTTCGTAAAACAAACTTCTATCTTTTTCTACAATTTCGCCCGTTTCCGACCATCTAAAATTTTGTCCGAAAACCTTCCGGTAATTTTTACGATTATTGAGCTGCCGAAAAATGACAACGCTGCCCGTTTCAAGATTTTCAACCGCCGATTTGATAATTTCTCTGACAATTTTCTCATCGCACCAATCAAAAATATTTGAAAAATGGATTAATTGTCTGCCCTTGAATTTTGTAAAATCTTGCGCGAAACCGTTGAAAATTTCAAACTCGAGATTTTTCGGTAAATTGACTAAATAATACGGCAGAGAGTTTTCCCGGTTTAAATAATATCCGAGAAAGATGTGATGCAAAAAATAATTTTTGGCGAAATCTTCTCTCTGCAAACCTTTTTCCAGAACAGCGCGAAAATATGCCGGATAAGAATTCGGTGGCGCGTGCTGAATCGCCGCTTCGCCGAACATCGTCTTCAAGATCGAATCGGAAAAGAATAAATCAAAAGCGGTCTGCCAAAAGGGATGCGAAAAAATTTCCTGCCAAATCTGCGCTGAATTATCGGTAAAAGCCTGTTCGATTTCCGCTTCTTCGATAATAAATTCCCGGATAAAAGAGCGGAATTGACGAAACAAAGATTCAAAATTTCCGCCTTCGATCAGACTTTTTTTGTCCGATTTGCCAACGCCTAATTTTTGATATAAATCTTCTTTTTTACAAGTTTCCAATATCCGGATCTTTTCTTCGATCAGTCCGATCTGTGCCGGATTCGGTTCGATCAATGAAATTTCTATATCGGGATTCAAAGCTTTCAAAGAAAAAGCCGTGCATCCGCCCGAACCGATCAATGTCGCACGTTTTAGCTGAAAATTTCTGATAATATCCATTTCAATCTGCGGATCTTCGCGCACAACGGCAAATTGAATCGGATTTTCTATCATATTTTATTCTTCGGTTTTTGAGAGAACTTCCAGTAAAGTTTCGAGTTGCGGCAAAACATCCAAATCCTTCGGACGACCAGCCGCTTTTTTTGCTCTGATAAGTGCGTCGAGCGACAAAACGCGCACTTCGTAATCAAATAATTTCAGATTTTCGGAAGACTCAAAAACGTCTGCGTAAGAACCGACTCCGGCAACTTCGCCGAGCAAATCAATATCGCCGATTGTCGTTTCAAGCGTAAAATTCGTCCCGTTAAGCAAAGTTCTTTCATCCCAAGTAAACGGCAATTCTTTCGGAAAACCTCGAAAGCGCGGTTTGAAATCGGCAAACGCAGCAACAATTTTCTTCAAATTTTCGCTTGAACGCGAATAACAAAAATCCAGATCGAAAGTCGCATATGGAACGCCGTGCGCGATAATCGCTATGCCGCCGACAATTACGAATTCGACTTCGTGCGCGATCAAAGAATCTACCGCCGATTCGATTTCTCTCATCTTTTATTTCGTTTCGCTTCGCCTTGTTTTCTGACTTCTTCCAAAAAAATCATCCGCTTTCGCGCTTCCTCGATTCGCTCTTGCGGCGATAGTTTCAGCCATCGAAAAAGCAAAGATAAATCAACGCCGTAATCTTGCGCGGCTTTTGTTTTGCTGTCCGGCGGCGGATTTTGAAAAATGTCCGCGATTTTTTCAAGCCTTTTTTCGCTAAGTTTTTCCATCACGAATTTATTTTATCCTTAAAAATCTTATCAAGCCACATATTCGAGAGTTTTACCTTTATCTTTCGATAGTCTTATTGATTACTAACATTATCGCGTCCACTTTGAGCCGTCGGCGTATGAAATTTCGATGACAGCGGGTTCAATCCACGGTTCACCTTCCAAATCGCCGTCTTTAACTAACGCATTGTAAATTTCCCGACACGAGGCTATCGGATAATTAATATATGTACTTTCTTCATCCGGTTTAAGTTCATCTATTTTGATACTAGGAGTTTCGCCCTGCAAGATGATATTTGGATTTGCACGGGGAGTGATAACATTATCTATTCTATCCGCTCGATAAAGTAACCACTTTATTTTAACTGCGACAATAGTTTTGCTTGATAAGTTTTTCAACCATACCGTGCTTTTCCATTTATTATTCCACTGTAAATCAGCAACAGCAGTAATTTTCGCAGGTGACTGTTTCAATCCCAATAAAGAACCTAGCATAAAATGAATTTCACTTGGGTCCATCGGACAGTCGAGTTTTTCTCTTGTTACTGAAGATTCTTGAGCAAAAGCAGATATAGCAACCAAAATTATAATCAGACTTGAAAAGATTAATTTCATAATAAGTTCAGATGCAGCTAAAAGCCGTGTGGTTTTGTCCACACAGCTTTTTTTGATTCAACTATTTATTTTGCTCTTTTTCCAAATTCCTTAATTTTTCTGTCTCAAAGTTTTTGAAAACTTTATCGAGCCACATATTCGAGAGTTTTTCCTGAATCGAATTGGCGCGAAGGCGGTCATTCAAATTCTTAAAATCAACAAAATCGAGGTTTTGGTCTTGATTAAAACACGAGAAGACGAAAAATTCCTCGCCCGTGTGCGGGTTGACGTGGCGTTGCAGACATTGGGCGCAGACTTCCTTCATCATGCATTGCATCGGTGAATTGATCGAACCGATTGCCGTGTGCTGCTCCTTTAAATACGGCTTTAATGTCGTCGAACGCGATTCTTTAACGCCGTTCATCATTCGGTCCGAACCGATGGCGATGATGCGGTCAACGTCTTTTAAATCAACATTTCTGTCGCCCAAT
>CAYUGW010000052.1:0-12945 GCA_964444245.1 uncultured Blastocatellaceae bacterium
CCGTAACGGCGATGATGATTCCGAAAGAAGCCGTCTTGGAAGCCGAAGGCAAAAAATTGATTTACGTCCTCGTTTCGGGCGAAGAATTCGAGCGGCGCGAAGTAACTCTGGGCGACGAATACGGCGATAAAGTCGCGGTTTTATCGGGACTCAAAGCGGGCGAAAGAGTCGTTACGCAAGGCGCGTATCAGATTCGCTTGCAGGAACTTCGTCCGGCTGACGCGGGCGCACACAGTCACGAAACTTAATTTTCTTCTCTTAAAACGATGCTGAACAAAATCATTTTATTTGCACTCAAAAACCGTCTGCTGGTGATTATCGCCGCCGTTGCGCTGCTGATTTACGGCGGATACGTCGCGCTGCGAACTCCGGTTGATGTTTTTCCCGATTTGACCGCGCCGACAGTCACGATTTTGACCGAATCGCACGGACTCGCGCCGGAAGAGGTCGAATCGCTTGTTACTTTGCCGATTGAATCGGCGATGAACGGCACGGCGGGCGTTTACCGCGTCCGTTCAAATTCCGCCATCGGAATTTCCATCGTTTTTGTCGAATTCAGTCTCGACACCGACATCTACCGCGCCCGTCAATTAGTCAACGAAAAGTTACAGCAAGTCAAAATGCCCGCCGGAGTTTCCGCGCCGACACTCGGACCGATTTCCTCGACGATGGGCGAAATTATGCTGATTTCGATGACGAGTAAGGAAACTTCCGCGATGGATTTGCGCTCGACTGCCGATTGGGTCGTCCGTCCGCGTCTGCTCGGCGTAACCGGAGTTTCGCAAGTAATGATGATCGGCGGCGAGATGAAGCAGTTTCAGATTTTGGTTGACCCGGCGCGGCTGGCTGATAATAAATTGACGCTCGAACAAGTCGCCGAAGCCGTCGGTGCGTCCAACGCAAAAGCGGCGGGCGGTTTTCTGGAAAAGAAAAACGAAGAATATCTGATTCGCGGACGCGCCAGAGTTTATTCACCGGAAGACATCGCCAATTCGGTGATTACCGTGCGCGACGGCGTTCCGATTCTGATTAAAAACGTCGCGGATGTAAAAATCGCGCCCGCTTTGAAACGCGGCGACGGCAGTTTTAATATGAAACCGGCGGTCATCGCCACGATACAGAAACAACCGAACGCGAACACTTTGGAAGTTACCGAAGCCATCGAAAAAACGCTCGCCGACTTGAAAGCGACTCTCCCGCCGGATGTTACGATTAACACCAAAGCCTTTCAGCAAGCCGATTTTATCAACCGTGCCGTCGGCAACGTCCAAGCCTCGATTATCGAAGGCGGCATTATGGTAACGATTGTTTTGTTTCTCTTTTTATGGAATTTCCGCACGACTTTTATCTCGCTTTCGGCGATTCCTTTGTCGCTCATCACGGCGATTCTGGCGATGAATTATTTCGGCATTTCGATCAACACGATGACGCTCGGCGGTCTGGCAATCGCCATCGGCGCATTGGTTGACGACGCGATTATTGATGTCGAAAACGTCTTTCGGCGATTAAAACAAAACGCTCAACTCTCCACGCCCGCGCCCGTGTTGGACGTGATTTTCAAAGCCTCGTCGGAGATCAGAAATTCGATTCTGTTTGCGACGTTAATCATCATCGTCGTTTTTCTGCCGCTCTTTTCGCTTGGCGGTTTTGAAGGGCGAATGTTCGCGCCGCTTGCCTTTGCCTATATCATTTCGATTACCGCATCGTTGGTGGTCGCGCTGACGGTTACGCCCGTGCTGTGTTATTTCTTTTTGGGCAAATCGAAATTGATTCACGATGAAGAAGATTCGCGGCTCGTCAAATGGCTCAAAAAACATTACGCGAAAATTCTAAATTGGACGCTTCGCAATCCGGCTTTAATCATTGGCGTTTCCGCCGTAATGCTGGTCGTCGCCGTCGGAATGTTCGCGCTGATGGGACGCGAATTTTTACCGCCGTTTAACGAAGGAACGCTCAATATCAACGCCAATATGCCGCCCGGAACATCTTTGGAAGAATCGAACCGCATCGGCAACGTCATCGAAAGAGTTTTGCACGATATTCCCGAAGTGGTTTCGACGACCAGACGAACAGGGCGCGCTGAACTCGACGAACACGCGGCGGGTGTCAACACCAGCGAAATCGAAGTAGTAACCAAAGAAGGAGACCGCTCACACGCCGTCTTTATGGAAGAAGTCCGCCAAAAACTCGCCCAGATTCCGGGCGTAGAGGCGGAAGTCGGACAGCCGATTTCGCACCGCATTGACCATCTTTTATCGGGAACGCGGGCGCAAATCGCCATCAAACTTTTCGGTCCCGATCTGGCGACGCTTCGCACAAAAGCCAATGAAATCCGCGATCAGATGGCAAAAGTTGACGGCATCGTTGATTTAATCGTCGAACAGCAAGTCGCCGTTCCGCAGGTGCAAATCAATATGAAACGCACGGAAGCGGCGGCGGTCGGGCTTCGCGCCGTAGATTTGGCGGAAACGGTGGACACGGCGTTTAACGGTCACGTCGCGTCGCAGGTTTTGGAAGACCAGAAAACTTACGATGTGCTGGTGCGTTTCGACGATTCCGCCCGCGAATCAATCGAATCTATCCAAAAAACTCTGATTGACACGCCGACGGGCGCGAAAGTTCCGATTGCCCAAATCGCCGAAGTCCGCGTTGACCAGGGACCGAACACGCTCAACCGCGAAAACGTCCAACGCCGCATCATCATTCAGGCAAACGTCGCCGACAGAGATTTAGGCAGTGTCATCAACGATGTTCGCGCGGCAATCGGCACAAACGTCCAACTGCCGCAAGGCTATTTCGTCCAATATGGCGGACAATTTGAAGCACAGGAAAAAGCCTCGCGCTTGATTTTATTATTATCAATCGTCGCCATCGCCGGAATTTTTCTGCTGTTGTTTATTGCCCTAAAATCAGCTCGTGCAGCCGCGCTCGTGATGGCGAATTTGCCATTGGCTTTGATTGGCGGCGTGGTGATGGTCTTTCTGTCAGGCGGAACTTTGTCAATCGCTTCCTTGGTCGGTTTCATCACGCTTTTCGGCATTGCCACACGCAACGGGATTATGCTCATTTCGCACTATCAGCATTTGATGGAAGAAGAAGGTGTCGGATTCCGTGAATCAATCGTGCAAGGCTCGATGGAACGCTTGAATCCGATTTTGATGACCGCATTGGTGATCGGAGTCGGCTTGATTCCGTTGGCAATCGGAGTCGGTGAACCCGGTAAAGAAATTCAACAGCCGATGGCAGTCGTTATTTTGGGCGGCATCGTTACTTCAACAGTATTAAATATGCTGGTTCTTCCCGTTCTCTACTTAAAATACGGTTTGGCGAAGGCGCAAACGAAAGTGCGTGATTATCCGCGAGAAGGCGCGTTGAATCCCGCCGGCGATTAAATTTGAAAATAATAATAAAGAGAAAATTTATGAATTTACCATCTAAAATTCGGCGCATCTGTTTGGCATTTGCCGTTTCGATGATGCTTTTGTTACTAAACGCCGCCGTTTTCGCGCACGGAGTTGCCGAAGGCGACAAGGGTTACATCAAGGAAATCAGCGGTGTCAACATTCTGCCGTTCGTCTATCTCGGCGCGAAACATATGTTCACGGGCTATGACCATATTTTGTTTCTGCTCGGCGTAATCTTTTTTCTATACAAACTCAAAGACATCGGCATTTACGTCAGTCTGTTCGCCATCGGGCATTCGACGACGATGCTGCTCGGAGTCTTGACGGTTCAGCATCAACGGTTATCTGATTGACGCGATTATCGGTTTGTCGGTGGTTTATAAAGCACTCGACAATCTCGGTGCGTTCCAAAAATGGTTCGGTTTTCAGCCGAACACTAAAGCCGCGACGCTCATTTTCGGACTTTTTCACGGCTTCGGTTTGGCGACGAAAATTCTCGACTATGAATTGTCGGCAGACGGTTTGATTCCGAATCTGCTCGCCTTTAACGTCGGCGTGGAAATCGGACAACTGCTCGCGCTCGGAGCGATTTTAATTTTGATGAGCTATTGGCGGCGCACCGACAGTTTTCTGCGCTACGCTTACGCCGCGAATGTCGCGGTGATGACCGCCGGTTTTATGCTCGTCGGCTATCAATTAACCGGATATTTCTTTATCTAAATCAAAGGAGCAATAATTTTTATGTATAACACCGATTTACCGAACCGCGCCGAATTGCCGAGCGGCAAAAAACTTCTGCGCTCGACACTTCTGGCTATTATTATCGCTGCTGTTTTACTCGTAACGGTAGTTTTGCCCGCCGAATACGGCATTGATCCGACGCGCATCGGGCGTGTTTTGGGTTTGACGCAAATGGGCGAAATCAAGACGGCACTCGCCCGCGAAGCCGAACAAGAACGCGCCATCGACGCAAAGACAACACAAACTTCAACCACCGCGCCGACTCCGGCAACCAATCAAACACCGTCCGCCAATCAATCGGCAAGCCGAAATGACGAAATGACGGTTACGCTGAAACCGGGCGAAGGCGCGGAAATTAAACTGGAAATGAAAAAAGATGCGAAGGTCAAATATGAATGGTCAACCGTCGGCGGCGCGGTCAATTTCGACACGCACGGAGACAGTCCGCAAGTTGATTATCACGGCTACGGCAAAGGTCAGCAGGTCGAACTCGATGCGGGCGAACTGACCGCTGTTTTCGACGGCAAACACGGCTGGTTCTGGCGCAACCGGACGGGCGGCGATGTGACGATAACTCTGAAAACCAACGGCGAATACGCCAGCATCAAACGAGTGGCTTAGGTTGCATTTATGATTTACGCGCTCGGCGGACTTTTTATCTGGAGTTTTTTGGCTGCGACCATTCTGCCGCTCAGTTCGGAAGTTCCGCTTGCCGTTTATGTGAACAACTACGGGCAGATCGTCATTCCGGTCATCGTCGCCACGTTTGGAAATTATCTCGGCTCCTGCACGACGTATTGGATGGCGCGAAAAAGTGCCGGGGCGTTTGATAAAACCCGCGAATTGCAGGAAAGCGAAACCAAATCGGCGCGTCTGCTCCGCCGCTTCGGTCAGCCCGCATTACTTTTGTCGTGGTTGCCGATTGTCGGTGATGCGCTGGTCGCGCTCGCGGGCGGTTTAAAGATGGATTTTAAGATGTTTTCAATTTGGACGGTGAGCGGAAAATTGCTCCGCTACGTTGCTGTCGCTTGGGGAGCGAGTGCATTTATTTGATTTCTCAAGCAAAAAATAAAGGCTTTTTTATACAACAACAGCAAAAGAATAAACGATTTTATTACTTGTAATTGAGAATGTCGGTTCAGATTGAAAATAGATTAACTAATAAAAATGGCATCAATCGAAAGAACCGCATATCCGCGCTTAAAGCAAGCTTTAACCAAATCCGAATTACAAGATTTTTACTCTCCGACTTTGGAAGAAAAATTCTTTGTCCGAGAAAATGCCCGTAATGAAGAACCACAACTCCATTTATTGTTGCAATTAAAGACATTTCAACGACTCGGTTATTTTCCCAATTTGGAAGATGTGCCGGAATCTCTCGTTAATCATCTCCGCTCTGCTTTGAAACTTACCGACCAGATTTTTCCGTTGGTAATTCCGCGCACCCGGTATCGTCATCAAGCGGCGGTGAGAAAGTTTCTCAGTGTCAAAAGTTATGACAAAACCGCCCGTAAACTGATTGTCAAAGCGGTTTACGAATCAGCCCAAATAATGGATAATCCCGCAGACTTAATCAATGTTGCCATCGAAAAGTTGATTAAGGAACGCTACGAACTTCCAGCTTACAGCACCCTTGACCGTTTGGTTGGAAGAATTAGAAGTTTGGTCAATCGCCGTCTGTTTCAAACTATTTTACGCCGTTTGAGTGAACATCAGATTTTAACTCTGGATAAATTGACCGAACCCGATTCAACCAGCTATCGGACACCTTATAACTCGCTCAAGGAACTGCCCAAAAAAGCTACCTTAAAACACCTGCAAGAATTAATAAATCATCTTGATTGGCTGCTTGGAATCGGTGATTTCAAAGCAGTTTTACGAGATGTTCCGCCCTTAAAAATTAAACATCTTTACGCCCAAGCCAAAGCTCTTGATGCCCGTGAAATCAAAGATTTTGCGGATGCTAAACGCTTGACTTTATTGGTTTGTTTGACTCACCGCGCCCAAATTAAAGCCAGAGATGCCTTGATTGAAATGTTTATCAAACGAATGGCAAAACTGCATCAAAAAGGTAAAGATGCTTTAGATGCAAATCGCTTAAAGCAAATGGCAACCACAGAGAAATTAATTACTGTCCTGTCCGGCTTTTTAAACAAAGTGAACTTGGAACAATCCGATGCGGAAGTCGGCAAAAATACCAAAAATTATTTGGGAAATCACGACCTCGATAGTTTATTGCAAGATTGTGAAACGGTTTCAGCTTATTTCGGTGACAATTATTTTCAACTGATTTGGCAGTTTTACCGCAGTCACCGCCAAACTTTATTTCGTTTGATCAATGGCTTGGATTTTACCTCGACCAGCAATGACCAATCTTTGATTGATTCTCTCAACTTTTTAATTGAAAACGAGAACAGAAAATCTGAACATCTCGAAGCCGCCAATGAATTGGATTTTGCGGCTGAAAAGTGGAAGCAATTAGTGCTAAAAATGGTGGATGGCTTACCCGTGCTTGACCGCAAACATTTTGAAGTTTGTGTTTTTTCTCATTTGGCGCAAGAACTAAAATCGGGTGATATTGCCATTGCTGATTCCGAAGAATATGCCGATTATCGTGACCAATTAATGGCTTGGGATGAGTGCGAACCAATTATTAAAGATTTCTGTGCGGAAATGAATTTGCCCGATAGTCCCCTTGATTTTGTTGAGAACTTGAAAAATGAATTACAGACTACGGCGGAAACGGTGGATCAAGGTTATCCCAAGAATTCAGCTTTAACCATTGATGAAAAAGGAGTTTTAGTTCTCCGTAAAAATGAAAAACAAGAAACATCGGCGACCTCCAAGGCTTTGGAATCAGCCATTGTGACCCGAATGCCGGAAAGAAATTTGATTGATATTCTCTCGAATGTTCAATTTCACACCAATTGGATGCGCCACTTTGGACCGCTTTCGGGAAGCGACCCAAAACTTCAAAAGCCGGTTGAAAGATATTTACTGACTTTATTCACTTACGGCTGTAATCTTGGTCCGGCGCAAGCCGCTCGTCATATGCGCGGAATTATTTCGGCTCATATGCTTTCGTTTGTTAATCAAAGGCACATCAACGAAGAAAAGCTAAATTTGGCTTTAGTTGATTTGTTGGATAATTATCACCTTTTCCGTTTGCCAAAATTTTGGGGCGATGGCAAACGCGCAGCGGCGGATGGGACAAAATATGATTTGAGCGAACAAAATCTGATGGCTGAATATCATATTCGTTACGGCGGTTATGGCGGAATTGCTTATCATCACGTTTCAGACCTTTATGTTGCTCTGTTTTCTCATTTTATCAACTGCGGAACTTGGGAAGCGGTTTATATTATTGATGGACTTTTGAAAAATGATTCGGAAATTCAACCCGACACTTTACACGCGGACACCCAAGGACAATCTACGACAGTATTCGGTTTGTCATATCTTTTGGGCATTCAACTTCAGCCTCGAATTAGAAACGTCAAAGACTTGATTTTCTACCGGGCGGAAAAAGGCAAAAAACTCAAACATATTGACGCTCTGTTTAGCGAAACCATTGATTGGGATTTAATCGAAACCCACTGGAAAGACTTGATGCAAGTAGTTTTATCCATCAAAGCGGGAAAGATACTGCCTTCAATGTTGCTCCGAAAATTAGGGAATTACAGTCGCCGCAATCGATTATATTTTGCTTTTCGGGAACTTGGCAGAGTTATCCGAACCATTTTTCTACTGAAATACATCTCTGACAAAGAGTTCCGAGAAGAAATTAATGCCAACACTAATAAAGTCGAAGCCTACAACGGTTTTTCCAAGTGGCTGAACTTTGGCGGCGAAATCCTTCAAGAAAACGATCCTGAAGAACAGGAAAAGTTGATAAAATACAACACTTTAGTAGCAAATGCGCTAATTTTTCAAAACGTCATTGATCAAACCAGAATCATCAAAAACTTGATGGTGGAAGGATTTGAAGTGAAGGCTGAAGACCTGAAAATCTTGAGTCCGTATCTGACGGCACATATTAAAAGATTTGGAGATTATGTCGTTGATTTAACAGATGTTCCGCCGCCGTTAGACATTGAATATACATTTTCCGTTTAAGCAAAACAGATTGAAAATCAAATTGTTTGTTAAACTTGTTTAACACTATTACCTATTTTTACACTTATCTCGGCTGTATGCCCATTTCAGACCAACGTGGCGGTTCATGTTTTCATTAAAACGCGCTTCTAGAGTTTTCAAAAGCGCCTCACAATCTTCAGGCGACAACTGTTTTATTGACATGGTTGGTTTTTACCTCTTTTTTAGGGTTGTATTCTTTTGCGGGTTTGTCAACAGCATTCCATTTGAAGAAATCGAAAGCATTCGCCGAACATCTGTTGCGCAGTAATTATGCACGCGTTTTCCTTGTAGCCCAGAATAAATTCCAGGAAAAATTTGCCGGTCGCTTTAAATTTTTACCTAGTTTAAAATTAAAGCAATAAACATTAATCATCTTGACGTTTTCATAAACAAGAGCTTTCACGCGCGTAAAGCCTTTAGTCTCTTAACCGGCACCGTCGTATGCGATTTTTATCCAATCAATTACCTCATTGTCAATCTCGTTTATGTCCGTCAGGTTGATCTTATGAGAACACATCGCATTACTTGAATTAATTGCTTCCAATTTACCTTCCGGTGCCTGTCCTTTTAAGTTTATTCCGATCTCAAAACGCGTTTTGGTCGCAGGTAGGAGCATGGCAAATTGTTTTTTTCTTCTCAAACTTACATAAGCGTTTTTAGGTGCAATTTCTACGTCGCTGCCAAACTTAAGAATTTCATCCAATAGCCTATCGTAAAGCGGCTTTAAGTGTTCTTTGCCGTGGTATTGTTTGATGATCAAATCCTCCAGGTTTTCTGCGGAACCTGCGTCCGTTCCTCGTGCTTTATGAGCGACAAGATTCGAAAATCCGTGCGTTAGCCCGTGTTTATCTTTGAGAAACTTGATTATATCTCCGTGTTTTACAAATTTTTCCTTTAATACAATTTCTGTCCATTGCTCTAGTGTCTTTCCTGTATTTTTATGCAGGTTCTCAATCATGGTTTGGGTTGCTTTGTCCATATTATTACTCTCTTTCGTTCAAATTATTTGTGTATTTTCTCACGCCGGAGATAAGCTTTGAACTTTATTTCCCCTCCTTGGTAGATCGCAAAATATTCTGCATCTTACGACCTTTCGCTAACTCATCCACCAACTTGTCCAGATACCTGACTTGTTTTGTTAAAGGATCTTCGATTTCTTCAATCCAATGACCACAAATTACTCCGATAATGATGCGTGCGTTACGGTTTAATGCTGCATTTTGAAAGAACGTTTCAAAAGTTGCTTTCTTCTCGATTAGGTCTTCCAATTTGTAGTTGTCAAAGCCGGTTAGCCACTCGATGACCTGGTGCAATTCTTCTTTTGTTCTGCCTTTTTTCTCAATTTTTGCCAAATAGTGCGGATACACCGAGGCGAAGATCATTTTTGCAAAATGCTGATTTTGTTTGTCGGAATTATTCATACATATGAAGTATCTCTCCAATTATTTCAATACCAAAACACCTTTTCTTTTTATTATGTTCTGATAATCCCACTGAATTTCTTTTGATTTTTTCAGCCAGATTCTAAGATCATTTAGATTGATTTGTTCAACTGTCGTGTAGAAAATAGATGCGTCTTTGAATTTTTTACCGATCACACTTAATTTCTCTTCTTCAAAACTCGCTCCACTCCAAAACATCAAGCGCCAGCCTGCTTTCTGTTTGCTGTAACCGACAATCGGATTACCGTCCAAAAACCAAACGGGATGGGCGTGCCAGATTTTATTTTCCGCTTGCGGCAATTCTTTACAAATTGTCTTTGCCAACAAATCGCAAATTTCCTTACCTGCCGATGATTGTTGATCATTATAGTTTTGAATATCGCTGTTCATTTTTTTTCTAACTGTAATGAAACCATTTTTTTCAACAACTACCTGAAAAAGCGGCTTTGAAAATCAAATACACTCAATGAGCATCGGAATGTTGTTATTCACAAATTATTACTACTTTTGAATTCTGTCCCACAAAAATGAGTTCAAATATCCATCTGAAGCTTAAGAATTTGGATATGTGTAAAATCATGAATTGCCAGTCCTCTAGCTCGCCAATAGATTGATTCCATTCTCGCTTTGCCTGATTCGATTAGTTGCTTCAGCCAATCATTTCTTTCCAGTGACCGCATAAAATTAAGAGTTTTCCGTCGTTCACAACAAAAAGCCTCAAGTAATTGATTAAATTTGAAATCCCGGAACAAACTCAATCTGTCGAAATCGCGTTCAGCATGCAATGGATAGACGTTGGGTTTGTTTAAGAGAAATGCGGGATAAATCGTCATGTAATTAAGACCCTCTACATTGAGCAAATGTATCAACGTCTCTCTCATTGACCTTTTACCTTCAAGTATCGGTTCAAGCGAACTTTCCTCGTCAAATCTTTTTGCAATCGAAACCAAATGATTAGGCGTTTCATCAAGCACTGAAAGTATATTCGCCAAGCCGGAGTCTGAAAAAGAAGTCGGAAATCCTTTCTTTTTCTTCTGCAGCAGTTTGTTCAGTTCCGATTTATAGTCCGGTTCCATAAATAGAGTGATCGAGTTACTTATTTCTCCAAAATCGTTTTCAAATTTGACAGACCCGACTCAAAATCCTTGCCGACCTCATTATCCATATCCATAACCAACAGCATCAGATTCATCGGTCTTGTCATTGATCCGGTAAAACCCCATTTTACTTTCGTTCGGTTGGGCGAAACTTCATCGAAATGCATAAAAGCCTGGCTGGTTGATTCAAACGGTTTTTTGAAACGCAGCTCAGTTAAAATTTCATTATCCGAAACTTTTTTGATCTCCTGTTCACCGTGCCCGACATCGTCTTTCTCACTCTCCCAAGCAGACACGAAGCCGATTTCACTGTCAGTTCCTTTGTAATTCAGCTTAATCGCTGGATCACGTTTAACCCAAGGACCCCACGTTTCCTGATTTTTCAAAAGTTTTGCATATGCAAAAACATCTGCACGCGGCTTATTTATCGTAACTTCGCGTTCAATCCGAAAATCGGTCGGCACAGCAAAAACCAGAACCAACAACCCGATAATTCCCAATAAAATCAAGACTCCAAGTATTTTCAAAATCTTCAACATGGTTTCTCCCAAAAAAAACCAGACCCGCTCCGCATTTGCTGACTTAGCAATTAGCCGGCTTTAGTCGAAACTGAAAATCTCTTTTCGACTAAAGCCATTTAGCATTTCTGTTTAAATTGCGGGGCATTTCACAAAAATTATTTAATTTTGTGCATGCAAAGCTACGCGATTGCCTTCCGTATCCAGAAAGACGCACATATAGCCGATCTCGGGCGAGATCTGCGTTTTCGGAATTACGATAGTCCCGCCGGCAGATTCGATCCGATCAACTACCTTTTGAATATCGGGATTAGCATTCAAATAGATTAAGACTCCGTTGTTCTGCGGCTCATACATTTCGTGTTTACAGAGTGCCCCGCCGACCTTACCACCCGATTCATCGCCGGGAAATGCGACCATTAAAAAATCGCCCATCTCCATCGGACTCATCGAAATTCCAAAGATCGTCTCGTAGAATTTTTGAGCCCGCTCAATGTCAATTGCCGGAATCTCAAACCAATTTATTATATTTGCTGTGTTATCCATATTTTTCTCCTATTTGTCATTTAAAAAGTTCAACCGGTTTTGGCTTTGTGTTCGGGCGTTTTTTTTGCACGTCAGCCCGACTAACTAAAAAGACGCAGTCAATAAAATCTCATTTGTTAAATCACTTCCTGTAAAAATCTCTCCAGCGAAGTCCAGTAGGTTTCGTGTTCGTTTACCGATTTCCAAAGTGCGTTACTTGTTTGATTTCAGCTTTCGGTGAAGTAATATAAATCATTTGTTGGTTCCTTTAATTTCGTTTGCCAGGTTTATTCCTTTTAAGTATTCGCCCGGTATTCAATAGTTGCTTTTTCTTTGGTAGAATCGGAAGAACGTTCAGAACGCGATTTTCATTTTAGGCTTTCTCAGCAGTAAACATCCCGCCGACGCGCGAACCGATCAAAGCCAGCGGAATCGGCAGCAGCAGTGATACTAGGACAAACCAAACCGGATGCGAAATCAAAAACACATTCAAACCCGCCATTATCAACGCCAGAAACCCATAAATCAACGCTGCTGTGTTCTTGGCGACCGCAATCATACCCGTGACCAATCCGCCGAAAAACGATCCTAGTGATTGGGCGACCAATACCGTAATCAATGCTCCGATTGGTGCCGTTTTAACGTACTCTCCGATTGATGCCATATCGCTTTGATCAACGCTCGCCGGAATCGGATAAATTTGATGACCGATCCATTGAAACAGGGTTACAAAAATTCCGCCGACAATAAAACCTGCAATAACTGCCAAAATATTTCTGACCATTTTTCCTCCAAGCTTATTAAGAAATTTTCTTACGCCCCCTGCCACTGACAACAAATCGTGTAGCCGTCCGGATCGTAAAAGGTTATGGATTTGAAACCGTAACCGGTAATCTCCGACGAATCAATTCGTAAGCCCCTTTTAGTCAATATTTGATACGCTTTATCAACATCCGGGCATCCGAAGTAAATAATCGTATCGCCATGATTCTATTGACGAATTTCATCTCTTTCGAGAGGGCGTTCATCTTCATCAAATTGAGTGTTAAATTCACTTCTAATTTCCTCAACTTCTTTTTTA
>CAYUGW010000053.1:0-12897 GCA_964444245.1 uncultured Blastocatellaceae bacterium
CTTTCAGTTCCGCCAAAGTGTCGCGGATAAAATCGAAATATTCGCGGCGGCGTGTCAGAATCTCTTCGCGCTGCTGAAAACTGAGTTCGTTGTCTTCGTGCGAGATTATAATTACCGCGTGATTGCCGCCGGCGGAAAGTCTTGCGTGATTGTAAATTATAAATCTCAGCCGCTGCTGCGCATCAATAATATCCCGCGCCGGATCCAAAACTTCGTTTCTGACATCGTCAAGCCCCAGATTTATTATGCGGTAGAGCAAATCCTGTTTGCTTTCAAAATAATAATAGAGTGCCGGTTTGGTTATCTTCAGAGCATCGGCAATGTCATTGAGCGAAGTCGCATTGTAACCTTTGGCAAAAAAAATCTGCGCCGCAGTCAGACAAATTTCCTGCGTCTTATCCAGATTTTTCTGTGTCCCGTTTTTTGCCATCAGATAAAATTTTTGAAATTCAAAAACTTACGGGACTTTCAAATTCATTTTGATTTAATCCGCAAATCTTTTGAATTTTATTAAAGTAAAAAATTGTGAAATTTATCTTGTTTCGACGATTTTAATATGGTAGTTTTTACTTACCGTTCGGTAGAATTTTTCTAAATTTAGTTAAATCTGCGTTAATTGTCAAGGAATTTTTGAGAAATTCAACTAAAATGTTCAGTATTAAGAACAAAAAGAATTTGCTAAAAAATTTGAATGATTGATTCTCTTTTGAAATATAAAGAAATAGTTACTGTAAATAATTCGTGCAAAAGAGCAATCAGTATAGCGAACGGGAGTGAGCAGGTTTGTTTGCAACCAACTTTTCAGATAAACGAGGCGTTCGCTTGCAGTTCACTATACCGATTTTTTTATTTAAAATGTAAAAAATATGACCGAAACTGCCGTCAAAAAAACACTTCAAACGCCGATTAAAACGAGCGAAGATTATATAAATTCTTTGCGCGGACGAAAATTAAAAGTTTATCTATTCGGCGAACTTGTCGAAGATATTGTCGAGCATCCCCTTATTCGCCCGAGCATCAATGCCGTCGCCGAAACTTATGATTTAGCGGATCGCGAACCGGAATTGGCGAGCGCGACATCGCATCTGACGGGCGAGAAAATCAATCGTTTTCTTAATATCGCAATGACGCGCGATGAAGTTGTGCTGCAAAACAAAATGCAGCGCAGACTCGGACAATTGACCGGAACTTGTTTTCAACGCTGCGTCGGAATGGACGCTCTCAATTCGCTCTATTCGGTAACATTTGAAATTGACGAAAAATTTCAGACGAATTATCACGAGCGTTTGAAGGAATTTATCAAAGAAGTTCAAACAAACAATCTGGTCATCGGCGGCGCGATGACCGATGTCAAAGGCGACCGAAGCAAAGCACCGCACGAGCAAGCCGATCCCGATCTTTTCGTTCACATTACAAAACGCACAGACGAAGGAGTTTATATTTCCGGCGCGAAAGCGCATCAGACGGGTTGTTTAAATTCGCACTGGCTGATCGTCATGCCGACGATGCGCCTGACGGAAAAGGATTGTGATTACGCGATTGTCGGCGCGATTCCGGTCGAAGCCGAAGGAATTACATATATTTACGGTCGCCAATCGTGCGACACACGCGCCATGGAAGGCGGTTCGATAGATCAGGGCAATGCAAATTTCGGCGGACAGGAAGCGATGGTGATTCTTGATAATGTTTTTATCCCGAATGAACTCGTGTTTATGGACGGCGAAACGGATTTCGCGTCAATGCTGGTCGAAAGATTCACCTGTTATCATCGCCGTTCGTACGTCTGCAAAAGCGGTGTCGGCGACGTTTTGATCGGCGCGGCGGCGCAGATCGCGGAATTTAACGGCGTGGAAAAAGTCTCGCACATCAAAGACAAACTCGTTGAAATGACGCATCTCAATGAAACGATCTACGCGACCGGAATCGCTTCGAGTTATCAATCGAAACCGACGCGAAGCGGCGCGTATTTGAATGATGATATGATCGCCAATGTCTGCAAACATCACGTCACGAAAATGCCTTACGAAATCGGACGGCTCGCGCAGGATTTGGCGGGCGGTTTGATGGTCACGATGCCTTCGGAAAAAGATTTTCAAAGCGAAGAAATCGGGCATCTTCTGGAAAAATATCTAAAGGGACGC
The DNA here is from genome assembly GCA_964444245.1 of uncultured Blastocatellaceae bacterium. Taxonomy (GTDB): domain Bacteria; phylum Acidobacteriota; class Blastocatellia; order Pyrinomonadales; family Pyrinomonadaceae; genus JAHCHG01. The sequence continues at coordinate 2,142 of CAYUGW010000053.1, forward strand.
GCCGATGTTTCGACCGAAAACCGAATGCGGATATTGCGCCTGATCGAAAATATGACTCTGGGCAGAAATGCCGTCGGCTATCTCACCGAATCAATGCACGGCGCAGGCTCGCCGCAAGCGCAGCGCATTCAAATCGCGCGGCAGATGCAGATCGAATTCAAGAAAACTCTGGCAAAAGAACTCGCCGGAATCGAAGAGCGAAAACGCGAACAATTAACGAGTGAGATTGCCGATTATTTTGGTAAAGTTTTTGATACAAATCTATAAATTTACTCCATTGTGTGATTTAACTAAGTTTTATTTATGTTAGACGATGAACTGCTTAAAAAATTTATGAAAGGCTTCTACGGTTTCGGAAATTATGACGCTCAATGTTGGTTTGTTGGAATTGAGGAAGCAGACGATCCTGAAAACTATCATATTTTCAAACAATTAAAACTTTGGGATGACTCGGGACAGAAAGAATTGTTAGATGTCAGAGAATTTGCCCTTCAAATGGGGTTTCAGGAAATGATTCGACTGTATAGAGAAAATCCACCAATGCAAAGCACTTGGAGAAATCTTATTCGTATTTATTTAGTTTCACAAGGACAAACAGATGACAATTCTTTAATTAGAGATTATCAAAGAGAACACTGGGGAACTATTTCTGGAAATACTTGTTTGCTAGAATTACTTCCGCTTCCTTCTCACAATAATAATTTATGGATTTACAACACAATTTCAACGCTTCCATTTTTGGTAAGCAGACAACAATACGAAAATTACATTAAAGATACAAGAATAAGACATATACGAGAAAAAATATTGATGCATAAACCTAAATCTGTTGTGTTATATGGAACAAAACACGACAAGGAATGGAAACAAATTGCAAACGTAAGTTCATGGCAATATTCCACTGAAGGAATTAGGTATGCGACGAACGATAATACTTTGTTTATTTCTACTAAACATTCTACGCGAGGAAGTAATCAGGAATTTAACAGAATTGGACAATTAATTCAGAAATACATATCTAAATTATGAACAATGAAAAACTACTTGTCAGTTTGAGCGACGGCGGCATCAAGCGGATTACTTTTAATCAGCCGGAGAAAAGAAATTCGGTGGATTCGGAAATGACGGAAAAGTTGTTTGACGCGGTGCGCGAATCGGCGGCGGACGGGACGCGCGTTGTTATTTTGACGGGCGCGGGAAACGCTTTCTGCGCGGGCGCGGATCTGGCGGTGCGCTCCGAACAGGAAATCAATGAATACGACGTAACCGCGTATTTGCGCGACATTGTTAATCCGACGATTCTGGCGATGCGTGCGCTGCCTGTTCCGATATTAGCGCGGGTTCATGGACACGCGGTCGGCATCGGCTGTAATTTCGCGCTCGCCTCCGATATGATCATCGCTTCGGAAGACGCGCTGTTTAGCCAGATTTTCGTGAAAATCGGTCTGATTCCCGACGGCGGCGGAACATTTTTTCTGCCCGCGCTCGTCGGTTATCAAAAAGCCTTTGAACTGATCGCGCTCGGCGATATTTTCACAGCGCGTGAAGCCGAAAAATTGGGCATTGTCAATAAAGTCGTGCCGTTTGCCGAATTAGACGAAACGGTCGAAAAACTTGCAAAAAGATTCGTCGAATCGCCGCAGATCGCGCTCGAAAAGATCAAAACGGGCTTGAATCAAAATCTGCATTCCGCGCTCGCCGCAGCTCTGGAATTTGAAGCCGTCGGTCAGGACGAATGTCTGCATTCGGCAGATTTTATCGAAGGCGTAACGGCATTTATGCAGAAACGGAAAGCTGTTTTTAATCAGAGTTCAAGGAATGCAAAGGCTTAAAATTTTGCCCGCGAATAAACGCGAAAAAGCGCGAAAAAAATTTTTTGTTAGATAAAGCAGTAAGTAAAGGAAAAGAAAATTTAGTCGGTGAAACCGACGTTATATTTGTAGCCCACAGTGCAAACTGTGGGAATATTTTGACAATAATTTCAAGCGGTTAAAAACCGCGACATATAATTTTTTATGTCGCCATTTTCAATGGCTCTGTCATATTTTTCTATCGTTTTCCCACAGTTTGCACTGTGGGCTACAAATATGCCGCCGTCTTCGACGGCTTTTATCGAATTCGTTTTGACTAAGGAATATCGAAAATATAAAAAATCTTAAAAAATATTCGCGCCTTTTCGCGTTTATTCGCGGGCAAATAAAAAAAAATCTTCCGCCAATTAATTTATGAACAATAAACAAGGCGCATATTACGCGCTCGCGGTTTTATTTTTAATCAACGCGCTGAATTTTTTCGACCGCCAGATCATCGGCGCGGTCGGCGAACCGATTCGGGTCGAATTCGGTCTGAGCGATTCCGCGCTCGGTGCGCTTAATACTGCGTTTACATTGATTTATGCGTTTGTCGGTTTGCCGCTCGGCAGACTTGCGGATAAATACAGCCGTAAAAAAATTCTGGCAATCGGCGTGTTTTTCTGGAGTTTGATGACGGCGGCTTCGGGATTAGCTCGGAATTTCTGGCATATTTTTGCGATGCGGCTCGGTGTCGGCATCGGCGAAGCGTCGTGCGCTCCGGCGGCAACGTCGCTTATCGGTGATTTTTATCCGGCGGAAAAACGCGCCAAAGCGATGTCGATTTTTATGCTGGGCTTGCCCGTCGGACTCGCTTTGAGCTTTGCGGTGAGCGGTTGGGTGGCGAAAAATTACGGCTGGCGGGCGGCGTTTTTCGTCGCCGGTTTGCCGGGAATTTTATGCGTTTTGCTCGTGCTGTTTATCAAAGAACCGAAACGCGGCGCGATGGAAACAATAAATGTTGGCGTAAAAAGACGCGAAGGTTCGGTTTATAAATTGATTCTGACCACGCCGACGATGATCTGGCTGATTTTGTCCGGCGCGCTTCACAATTTTAATATGTACGCGCTCGGCGGATTTATCACGCCGTATCTGATGCGCCATCACAATCTCGATATCGCCGAGGCAAATTACGCGGCGACAATAATTTACGGATTGTTGAGCGTTCCCGGACTGCTGCTCGGCGGAATCGTCGGCGATTGGGCAAAACGCAAACGACCTGACGGCGCACTTCTTATCGCAACTCTGGCGATTCTGCTTTCGATTCCCTTTTACTTTTTCTCGATTCGCATTGCGGCTGGCGAATTCGTGATGTTTTCCGCGCTGATCGGCGCAAGTGTCGCGTTGATGTATTTTTATTATTCGATTGTTTACGCAACGATTGCCGACGTAACCGAACCCGCTTCACGCGGCACGGCGATGGCGGTTTATTTTCTGGCGATGTATCTTTTGGGCGCGTCGCTCGGACCGTGGATCATCGGAATTATCAGCGATCATTTTACAACGCAAGCCGCCATCGCCGCCGGAATTACGGAATTTACGGCGAAAACCTTAGAACCTTTTCGCGGCGCGGGACTTCGTTCGGCAATGTATCTCGTTCCCGTTTTAAGCACGCTTTTGATGCTAGTTTTATTCGCCGCTTCGCGCACGGTGAAAAAGGATGTCGAGAAAATAAATATTTGGATGCGCGAAAATTCGGAGTCTGAAAAATAATATGAAAACAAAAATCCTTTTTCTTTCGATAATTCTACTTTTTCTTTCAACCAATATTTTTGCCCAAAAACTAAGCGCGTCGGAATTTGTCGAATCTTTTTACGAATTTCATCGGGCGCGTTCGGGAATTTTTAGTGCGGAAGAAGTTGATTTGCATAAAAAATGGTTCACGGCAGAATTGTACGAACTTTTTCAATATGAATTAAAGCGTGAAAAGGAGTTTTTGGAAAGAACTCCAACCGATAAACCGTATTTAGCTGAGAAACCTCATTTCGGCGATGGTTTTCCTTTTGCCCCGATGGAAGAATGCTATGTTGAAGGCAAAGAAATCAAAAATAATTTGAAAATCGGCAAAACGACCATTAAGGGAGATAAAACGATAGTTGAAGTAAAATTTTATTATCCGAAGGTCTGTGGTGGTAGTTTTATTCACGCTTACCAAATTGAATTAGCTAAAAACAACGGCGATTGGCTGATAAATGATTTGATTTATCTGGATTCCAACGAGCGACTAACAGACGATTTGAAAAGAGCCGAATATTAAAAATGACCGCAAAAATTCCGCGAAACAAAGAAAATGATTACACACGCGAAGCAGCACTAATGAGGCGCGAATTTGCCAGAGAGCAGACGAATGCCGAACTCACACACGTCGGGCAATTTTCGTTCGAGCCTTCGATTTTGCCCGGAAATATCGAAAATTTTATCGGCGCGGCGCAAGTTCCGATTGGTTTGGCGGGACCGCTTTTGATTAACGGCGAATTTGCGAAAGGCGAATTTTTCGTGCCACTCGCGACGACCGAAGGAACTCTGGTTGCTTCATATAATCGCGGAATGAAGCTTTTGAGAGAATCGGGCGGCGTAACTGTTACGGTCGTTGATGATGCGATGCAGCGTGCGCCGGTTTTCGGTTTCAAATCGGCGCGTGAAGCAAGCGAATTTTCGGTTTGGGTAAAGGAAAATTTCGATGAAATAAAGACAAAAGCCGAAGAAACGACGAGCGTCGGGCGTTTGCGCGACATACAGCAATTTCCGGCGAGCCGTTTTTTATATCTGCGTTTTAATTACGCGACGGGCGATGCCGCCGGACAAAATATGTGCGGAAAGGCGACGAAAGCGGCTTGTGATTGGATTTTGTCGGTTTATGACGGCATCGAAAATTTCCAACTCGAAGGCGGAATCGCCACCGATAAAAAATCTTCGTGGATGAACCGCATTCACACACGCGGCAAAAAGGTGATTGCTGAAGCAATTATCAAAGCCGACAAATTAAAAGAATTGATGCACGTTTCGGTTGAACAGATTTTCGCGGCGCGGCTTCGTTCGCAGCTCGGCGGTTTCTTAGCGGGCGTAAATAATAACGGAGCGCATTCGGCAAACGGCATTGCGGCGATGTTTATCGCCTGCGGTCAAGACGCGGCAAATGTCGCCGAATCGAGTGCTGCGCTCGCTTTTGCGGAGATTACCGAATCGGGCGATTATTATTATTCGATCACGATTCCGTCGATGATCGTCGCCACTTACGGCGGCGGAACGGGACTCGCCACGCAGCGCGAATGTCTGGAATTACTGGATTGTTACGGCAAAGACAAAGCGAAAAAATTTGCCGAGATCATCGCAGCAACAGTTCTTTGCGGCGAAATTTCTCTGGGTAGCGCAGTCGTCGCCGACGAATGGGTCTCGTCGCACGAGCGATTCGGAAGAAATCGCTGATTCATCGTCTTTTCCTTCAAGCCATCGGCGGAATTGGTTGTTTGTAACACTTATTCAGAAGCAAAAGTTTGAAGAAATCAGACGCGGATAGATGCGCCGGATTTAGCGGAAATCATCAAGATAAATCCGCAAAAAATCCGACGGCTAAAAATTAAATCTGCGGCTGTTTTTTTCTTTTAAAGCCGCTCTCAATTATTGCTTTTGTCAAAAAAATTATCGTTTAAAGCAAATTTACATAAAATATACGTTCATTGAAAACCTGCAGGTGCTGAAATAACTGGATTTTAAGTTTAATTTTTGAAAATTCGGCAAGTAATTTATTTGGAGGTAAATCAATGATTAGAAAACTTATTGCGTTAGGTTTCTTAGCCATAACTTTAGGATTAATATCAATGCCAACCACGGCAAAAGCGAAGAGCAATTATTCATTCAATAATTCGAGTGTTTCCGAATCTGCACAGAAAACGCGCCGTTTCGGACCGTATGCGACATTGCGAAGAGCTAATGAAGTCGCTAATTATGCCCGGAGGCAAGGCTATCGGGCAAAGGTTATATATGCCGGCTCATATATCTATGGATCGCGGAAATATTATGTTGATGTCTGGTAAGCGACCCTTCGAAGAGCGCGTTTTCCCGTTGAGAAAACGCGCTCTTTTAGTTTGTAAATAAATGGTTTAAAACTATTTATTCACTTCTACCAGAAATGCTCTTAAACCGTTAGCTTCAAATGCTTTCGGGTCTCCGATCCGGTAATTTCTCTCGATCAAAAATTTCAAAGGCTGTTTCAGATAATTAAAATCAACGGCGCGGAAGGCGATGTAAAACTTTTCGCCTTCAAAAGCGTTGGTGTCCGCCGTTTGAACGGCGTTGAAACCTCGCGGCAGAAAATATGCCGCGTCTTCGTTTAATTCGGGAAGTCCGTTTATTTTCACGATTTGGACGTTTTTTTCACCATCTCGCAAAGCAAACCAGAATTGATAGGCGACCAAATCTTCAAAGACAAAAAGTTTGGTCGGTTCGGAAGTGTTTTGGTTCGGAATGTCGGCGGCGAAATTTTCCCAGGCGCACCAGATGTTCGGCTGATTTCCGCGCTGAAAATGCAGAAAAAACGCGGCGGCGAAAATTATTAAAACTGCGGAAACCAATGCTATTTTTAATTTTTCCGGCTCGATGCCGCTGAAAATTTTGGCAAGCAAGATCGTAAAAGGCGCAAAAATTATAATAAAATGACGCGTTCCCCAGATCGAATACGGCAAAATCCAGCTTGCCGCAAAAGCCAGAAGAATCGGCGTAAAAATAATTATTATGAGAAACGAAAAAGCATTTCGCTCCTTTTTATCGTGATTTTTCCAATTTATCAAATACAAACAGATCGCCGTAATAATTATCAATAAAAACGGCAGGGTTATTTGCCAGATGGTCAGCGGGTCAATATTGCTCGTTTGAAAATGAAAAGGCTCAGTTAAATTAAATAAAAAACGAATCAAAGTCAGCAAACCGGGTTTGCTTGCCCACGCCAGATTTTGCGAAACATCCGAATTTATTTGCGATGCCTGCCAGACCGTAATCGTCCAGGGAATAAAACTTAGAACGGTTAAACCGAACATTATCATCATTTGCCCGATCTTGATGCGCTGCAAATAAAGAAGCGCAATGACTTCCGCAAAAATCAAAAACCAGCCGAAATACTGCGTGTGTACGAGCAGAATATTGACAATCGTCAGAAACCAGATTCCCTTTCCGACATTTAAATAACGCGCAAAAAGCCAGAGCGAAAAAAGCGATAAACACAATAAAACGCTGTACATACGAACTTCCTGCGCGTATTTTATGAGATTTCCGTTCGCGGCAAAAAACAAAAAGGCAAGTGCGACGGTCGGTTTGGAAAGTTTGAGCTGGCGGCACAAAAGATAAAACGGAATAAGCGCGATTATCGAAAAGAAAACCGGAAAAAATCTGAGCCAGAAAAGCGTTTCGCCGCCAACGGAAATCCAGATTTTCAGGAAAACATAAAAAAGCGGCGGGTGAATTAAATCCTGCGCGACGAACCAAAAAAGATTCGAATAATCCATTCCGGCGGCGTGAATACTGAAAATTTCGTCAAACCAGAGACACGAGTCGGTCAAATTCCAAAAACGCAGCAGAATATAGATCAGGCAGACTGCAACGAGAGCAATTGACAACAATTTTTCTTTCGGCTTCATTGTTTCTCTTTAAGATACAATAACTTATCAAGCCCCGAAAAACAATTTTACAGTTTTATTCCGTCGCAGAGCTTGCCTTTGATGCTCGTATAGAAAAGCGGTACGTTTTTGAATGTGTCGGTGTCGCGGCAATATGAAAGGCAGTTGTTGAAAGGTTTTGAATAAATATGAAGACTGACGGCGCGGCTCTCGAATTCGGGCAGATTCAGGATTTGATGGATCGGCTCTTCGAGTTCGACTTTTGCCGTCAGACAATCGGAAAGGTCAAATCGGTCGGTTTCTTCGATTTTGCAAAATCCGCTTTGTTTATCAATTTCAATCAGGCGAAAATTTTGTCCGCGAAGTTTGCCGACGGGAACCGTCATCCAACACATCTGATCGGCGTGATCGTGAATTCTGGAAACCTGTCCGCGTTCCCAGCAAATCGCCATCATCTCGAAACGCGCGTCTTTATAAATCAGATTCCGCGTGTAAAACTTATCGCTCCAATGAAAATATTTCGTGATAGTTTCCACATCCACCGGATTTCCGGCAAGAAATTGATAGACATTATCGCATTTGAATTCCGCATCGGGAATTTCGCAAAGACCTTCGATTAAATTTTCTATTTTGACGTTTTTCATAAGAAATCAGCCACAGATTACCATAAATCAACGTAAATTTGAAGGCGATTTATTCCGCTCGACTTTTATGATTTAAATAAACCGCATCCTCAGTCTGCCGAGTAAAACGACAAGATTTTTGCTGCGAACAAGTAAATAATCGAAAAAGTTTCAATAAACCCTTCGGGCAAAGGCAAAAATGTCTCTTTGCTGCGCCGGAAAATCTTACTTGCGACAGCAAAACGACAACCAACTGATTCACGTAAATTGTTGATTATATTATTCATAAGTCTTCTTTGAGAATTTATTGAGAATTTTATAACCAAACTTTGAGGACGTTTGACTGCAATTAGTTATATCTTATGCGTCAAAACCGCCGATACAGCAGGAAATAAACTTTTTTGTTTGTTTTTTTTACAGCAATTCAAGTTTGTCATAAATCAGCTAATCAATAGCGAGGTTTTAAATTTATCAATGCAAAACGATAATTCAATGGATTTTTGTTAAAAAAACCCGGAATTGCAATAAAAGAAAAGCACGTTTATCCCGGCTATCAATCAATAAAAATCAGGAGTAAAGAGAAATGAAAAAAAACAATTCAGCAGCCGTCTTTTGTCAAATTTTAGTGATTTTGTTATTTAGTTTCGTTGCGGTTTTTCCGCAAACGACGGAGTTTTCCTATCAGGGATTTTTGAATGATGCGAACGCTTCGGCAAACGGGAATTTTGATTTTGAATTTCGTTTGCACAGTGCCGCATCCGGCGGAAGTTTGGAAGGCACGATTCAAAGATTGAATGTTCCGGTAACGAACGGCGTTTTCAGCGTAACTTTGGATTTCGGCGCCGGCGCGTTTCCGGGAGCCGACCGCTATCTGGAAATCAGAGTCAGACCTGCCGGAAGCGGAAGTCTGACGACTCTTTCGCCGCGCCAGCGAATCGGGCGAACGCCGTATGCCATCAATGCACAAAACTCTGTAAATTCAACCCAGCTCGGCGGTATCGCAGCAAATCAGTTTGTGCAAACCAACGACACGCGGCTCACGGATGCGCGAAATCCTTTGCCGAACAGCACTAATTACGTGCAAAACCGCACTTCGCAGCAGACTTCGACCAATTTCAACGTGAGCGGAAACGGCACGGTCGGAGGAACTTTGACCGGAAATATTATCAGCGCAACGACGCAGTATAATATCGGCAATAATCGCGTCTTGGCGAAGATCGGCATAAACAATTTATTTCTCGGAACTTTAGCCGGATCGGCTGACGGCGGAATTCAAAACACGATGATCGGCGATTCCGCCGGAAAACTCAACACCGGCAATGAAAACGCCATGTTCGGATTTATTGCCGCGCAAAACAGCACGACCGGAAGCAACAATTCCATTTTCGGAAGCCGCGCCGGATTAAATAATACAACCGGCGGCGACAACGCATTTTTCGGTAAAAGTTCGGGCGACACAAACATAACGGGAAACCGCAATACGGCACTCGGATTTAACGCGGATGTCGGGGCAACCAATCTGACAAACGCGACCGCCATCGGAGCAAATGCTTTTGTTGAGCAAAGCAATTCGCTCGTTTTGGGAAGCACTAACGGTGTGAACGGCGCAACCAACACGACGGATGTCGGCATCGGCATCACCGCGCCCGCCCGCAGATTGGATGTCAACGGCATTATCCGCGTCGGCAGCACGACCGGAACAAACGGCTGTATCGAAAACCGCGAAGGAACGGTCATTGCCGGTGTCTGTTCATCGGATTTGCGGTTTAAGAAAAATATCACGCCGTTCGGCAGTGTTCTGAACAATTTCTCAAAACTTCGTCCGGTCAATTACTTCTGGCGCAGCGATGAATTTACCGATCAGCGTTTCGGCACAAAACAATCCTACGGTCTGATCGCGCAGGAAGTCGAAGAAATTTTTCCCGAACTCGTTTCGACCGATGAAAAAGGTTTTAAAGCAATAAACTACAGCAAACTGCCGCTTTACACGATTCAGGCGGTCAATGAATTAAAAGCGGAAAATGATGAATTGAAAACCAAAATCCGGCAGCAGCAAATTCTTTTGGAAGGATTGCAGAAAATTGTTTGCCAAGACAATCCGCAGGCTGAAATCTGCAAGTGAATAAATCAATGGAAAACAAACCGGAGTCAATAGTATCTGGAAGTAACCTCGTAATTTTTGAGGTTATTCCATCAAATAAGTTTTGAATTAGAGGTAAAAATAAATGTTCAGGAAAATACGTTTTTTATATAGTTTCAGCTTTTTTGCGGTGCTTTGCCTGGGATTGCCGTTTGTAAGTTTCGCTCAAACGGGCGGCAATTATTCAGTCAAGCAAAATGTCATCGGCGGCGGAACTTCAGGACAAACGGAAGGCGGGCAATACAAAATCCAAACAACAATCGGACAGCAAGGAACAGTTCCCGTTTTGTCGCCGACCTTTTCGGCTTTCGGCGGTTTTTGGGCAACGCGGATTCGCGGACGCGATGTGTTTGCGGATTTTGACGGCGATGATAAAACCGACATTTCGATTTTTCGCCCGAATGCCGGCGAATGGTGGTATCAGAGAAGTCTCGACGGACAAGGCTTTGCCGCGCAATTCGGAGCTTCGACCGATCAGATTACTCCGGCTGATTTTACCGGCGACGGCAAAACCGATATTGCATTCTGGCGACC
>CAYUGW010000054.1:0-12885 GCA_964444245.1 uncultured Blastocatellaceae bacterium
ATTTATTATTCCAAAAGCGGTGAAAGTTTCTTCTATTAAAATAGCGAAAACAAAAGAAGACGCTCTTAATCGTCAGTTTATATTTGATAGAGAAGGACATCCATCCTTCAAGAATCGAGAGCTTTTAGGCATCAAAAATCCCAATGAACCGGATGTTATTATTCTAACGCCAAATAATGTAAGGAAATGGACTGAAAATATTGAAATCGTTTTCAACAAAAGCCGCGAAAAAGATATTGTAGAATATCTGTTAAAAAGCATTGCTTGTGAAAAACAAAATCTGCTTTATTTTCAAGTTGAAGTTTCTTTTTTTCCAATTAATACAATGCAAGAAGAAGGAAATGTTTTAAAATCTAATTGGAAAAATAACGGAAATCTCCTTTTAGACGCGATTACGATTGAACCGATTACAGTTTGTGATTGAACATCACGCCTTTTGCTTTTGTTGACTGCTTTCCAAATGGTGTTGAGAAATTGAATTATGAACTTTTGCTTTTCTCGCGGCAGCAGGTTGACCTGCTCGCGCCTTTCTTTGCAGTTGTGAAGTCGGTCCGGGTTTGGCTTTTGCCGTGGTTTGGCTCATTGTCGAGAATATCGGCAATTGAAACTTCTAAAGATGTCGCGGCTCGTTCAATGAAATTGAGTTCGGGATTGAGCGAAGGATAGACCTCAAAATAAAAATTTGAGGTCGTGTTATTTTTCCTGTAAAATCAAGTTATTATGCAGGAAAAATATGTCAATCCCTTTACCGACTTCGGCTTCAAAAAAATATTTGGCGAAGAACCGAATAAAGATTTGTTAATCAGTTTTCTAAATCAATTTTTGCCCGCTCATCATCATATAAAGGACTTAACCTACCTCAAAAGTGAGCATTTAGGTATTTCCGAACTTGACCGCAAAGCGATGTTTGACCTTTATTGTGAAAGTCCGAGCGGTGAAAAGTTTATCGTCGAGATGCAAAAGGCGAAGCAGAATTATTTCAAGGATAGAAGCGTTTGTTACGCAACCTTTCCGATTCAACAACAAGCACAACGCGGAGATGTCTGGAATTATGAATTAAAGGCGGTCTATTTTGTCGGTGTTTTAGACTTCATTTTTGCCGATAATGTCAATAATCAAGAAGTTTTACACGAAGTCAAATTAAAGAATCAAATAGGCGAAGTATTTTATGAGAAATTAACCTTTTTCTATTTGGAAATGCCGAAATTCACGAAGACTTTGGAAGAATCCGAAACCCTGTTTGATAAGTGGTTGTACGTTTTGAAGCATTTGCCGACCTTACAAAAAAGACCCTCGAAATTGCAAGATAAGATTTTTACGAAATTATTTGAAACGGCTCAGATAGCCAAGTTCAACAAAGCAGAATTGGAAGAGTATGAAGAAAGCCTCAAAACTTATCGGGATATACACGCCGTAGTGGAAACAGCATTTGGCGAAGGCAAGATTGAAGGAAAGATTGAAGTGGCGAGTAATTTCATAAGGTTGGGATTGGACAATGAAACAATTGCCAAAGGAACAGGTTTGAGTCTTGAAGAAATAGAGCGATTGCGAAACAAATAACTATAGGCATCTAAACAGTTTAGGCAGAAATTCACCTCGTATGAACGTGAGACTGAATTAAATACTTTTACAAAAGAGGCGTTACAGATTCAGTGGCTAAATTGTTGACAATATTAGTTACATATTTTACGGTTTTATTCTATGGCAGTACAAGTAAGAGTAAATGAAGAAACCCACGCGATTATCAGAGATTTGGCAAAGGAGTCTGGCGAATCAATGCAAAGGATTATTGATAAAGCGGTTGAGCGGTATAAACGCGAACTGTTTTTGGAAAGTTTAAACGAAGATTTCAAAAACTTAAGGGAAAATGAAACCGAATGGGCTTGCGAACTTGAAGAAAGACGTTTGTGGGAAAATACATTGCTTGACGGAGTTGAAAAAAGAGCAATGTTTACCGGGGCGAAATCTGGCTCGTCAATCTTGACCCGACGCTCGGTAGAGAACAGGCGGAAACAAGACCGGCTTTAGTAATTTCCGAGAATATTTTTAATCAGAGCTATGCCGAACTCGTGATAGTCGTACCGATCACATCACAAAATAAAAAAATCCGTTCTCACATCAAAATCGATAAAGGCGAAGGCGGATTGAATTTGGAAAGTTTTGCCAAATGCGAAGATATTCGCTCGGTTTCAAAGCAAAGATTGATAAAAAGGCTCGGAAGCGTTTCAAAACAAACGCTTGAAAATGTTGAAGAAACATTGCGCTTTCTAATCGCACTTTGAAAATAAATCAAAAACTAAAAGGTGAAAAAGTTTTGTAATTTATCAAAACAAACTTTTTCACCTTTTCACCTTTCACTTATTAAACTTTTCTACTCTTGGATATGCGCTTCGACAAACCACAGCAATTTATCAATCTCGCGCGAAACTTCCGTAAACAGATCCGCCGTGTCTTTGTCTCCGGCATCGTCCGCGTCGTCAATATTGGCGCGAACCCTTTTGCCGAATTCGGCAAGCGCGCTCGAAAGCGCGTCAACGTGGTCGCGTCCGTCGGTGATTTCCATCGGGTATTGGCTCAGAGATGATTTTTCCGCCGCGACGCGCACCGTGCCTTCCGCCGTTCCGCCGAGGATCGTAACTCTTTCGGCAATCGTGTCGGAATGCGTGTCAACCGCGGTCGCCACCTGATCGAAAAGCTCGTGCAGAGCGATAAAACTCATTCCTTTAACGTTCCAATGCGCCTGTTTTGCCTGTGATTTAAGATCAATCGCATCGGCAAGCCGCGCATTTAAAAGTTCGATCATCTGTTCTCTTGTTTCTTTTTTAATATCAATTTTCGTATCGTGCATATAAAATTTTCTCCTCGATTCTTTTAATTTAGAATTATTCTAATTCTAAATCGCTTTAAAGTCAAGCTGCCGCAACATCTTCAAAAAACATCTGTTTTTTGAATTTTATGACATAAACGCTACACTTGTATGTATCGAGTATAACAATAACCTTTTAATTTTTAATTTAAAATTATGTTTTTACAGAATTCAAATTCGACGGCTCTGGATAAAACCATCGAAAGCGCGTCTGAGGTTACGACCACCGCTTATAGTTCGATTGACAATTTAATAAATCAGATCGTCGCGCAATTGCCTCTGGTTGCCGCCGGAATGATTGTATTAGTATTTTTCTGGCTGCTCGGCAAAATTTTCAAAGCGATCTTTTTGTCAACATCGAGCCGCACAAAACTCGATGAACGCCTGCGGATTCTGGTCAGCCGTTTAATCAGTATTACGATCTTCGTCTTAGGTTTTTTTACGGCTTTGACGATCATTATTCCGAATTTCAGCTTCGGTCAGCTTGTTGCGGGGCTTGGATTTACGTCGTTTATCATCGGATTTGCGACAAAGGATATTTTGAATAATCTGCTGTCGGGCGTTTTAATTTTATGGAAACAGCCGTTTCACATCGGCGATTATATTTTTATCAAAGATAAACAAGGTTCGGTAAAATACATCGGCGTTCGCGCGACACGCCTCGGAATGGACGACGGCGAACAGATTCTGATTCCGAACGGCGAGATGTATTCGAATGCGCTCGTCATCCGCAGCGCGGGATCGCACCGGCGAATGCGTCTGAAGATCAGCATCGGTTACGGATCGAAGGTTCAGGAAGCTAAAGCTATTATTCTGAGGGTTTTGGAAAAACTGGAAACAATCGTCAATGAACCGCATCCGACCGTTTATGTCACCGATCTGGTCGCCGAAGGAATAAATCTTTCGGTTTATTTCTGGGTTGATACCGATAAAAACAGTCCGCTCAAGGTTTTTGATGAAGTTGCGATGGGCATAAACAGAGAATTGAGAGAAGCCGATATCGGGCTTTATCCGCCAAACCCGGTGATTATAAAAAATGAAGATAATGTGGATATATCTTCAAATTATAAGAAAGAAGATTTGTAATATTGCTTAAATAAATGATAACCGTTAAGCAGGCGGTCTTTGAACGCCTTTGCTCGATTAAAATAGAGAACGGCGGTCAATAGAGCCGTGCATTAAATGATAATACGAGCGCAATCAGTATAGCGAACGGTAGTGAGCAGGTTAGCAACCTTTAATCTTGAATTTAGGCGGAAGTGTTCGCTACCGCTCACTATACTGATTTTATTACTAATCAATGCACGGCTCTATTGACCGCCTGCTTAACGGTCAAGTGTTTTTTTTAACAGATTGGTATAGTGTTTTTTCTTGTTCAAATCAATTTGCGGTACATCTCTATTGAGTAGTAATATTCGCATTTTTCCGTGTGTTTATACCGCTCACGCCGGTTCCGCGAAACATCGGCGTAAAAATCCATTTACTGTGATTTTCGATACCGTAATAGGCAAGGATAGATTTACTTTTGCTCTGGCTGGCAACGCCGATAAACGGGACATTATCGGTTATTTCATCAAATTCCGCGTCGTCGGCATTTTCTGTGTCGTCTTCGCTTCCGGTATTTAAGATATTTACCAGCGGGAGTGCATAGCGGTCAAAAACCTGACTCGGACTCGACGGCAGAAGACCGTTATTATAAGTTTGGACACGCCTTCCGAAATTCAGGAAAGCCTGACTTTGGGGCTGGACAAGCCGCCATTTTCCGTCTTCGCTCAGAGGATCAACCGCCGCCGAAGAGCGCAAAATCTGGCGTTTTTTCGTGCCTTGCGGCAAACCTTCGAGAAGTTCATCAATCGAATTCGGCAGTTTCGTGCCGCGATGAAATTCGACATACTGCCGGATCGCATCGGCAACTTCTTCGCCGCGACGAATAGATTCGAGTTCCTTTTCGCGCTGAACGCCCTGCTGAATAGTCGGCGCAACCGCCAGCAGCGCAATCGCAAAAATAACCATTGCCGCCATTACCGCCAGCATAGACATTCCGGCTTCGGATTGCGGATTTGATTTAAAAATCCGCAAATCCCGGTTTTGCACTTTACGGTTTTTTCTCATTTCCATCATTATCATCAACATCCAGTTTAGAATCCGGCGGCGGCGTTGGTCGCGGTGTCGGATTGTAACGCTCAAGATCACACGGAATTCCCGGAATGCAGGGATTTGTCGGTTGTTGAACCGTTGCGGGCGGAGTATAGACCGGAATATTACCGCCGCCGCGCGTAGGAGCCGGGAAACCCGACGACGAAGCAGTTTGTCCGGCTGCCGGGCGAGTCAGCGGGAGTTTGTGCCGGAATCCTAAATTCACATCTTCAAAAATAACCTCTTCCGCCGAGATGCTTCGCAGGCGAAAACGATTGACGACGACATCATTAAGCCGCGCTCCGAAGGGTTTTTCCTTGCCGGGTTCTTCAAAATACGCCATATCGTTATTACTGAGTTTACGGGCGATCATTCCGATATACTTAAATTGCGGTTTCGGCGGCTCCTGCACATTGAGCGTGATCATATTTGAAAATTTCCCGTCAGGCGTAATAACCGTGATATTTCGCGTTCCGGCAAAGGCGATCAAACCGTCGGCAATCTGCGTCGAAAGACTTTGCGGACTGATATAATTGGTCGGAAGTTGATTTCCGTTAAATAAAATCAGCGAATCGGGCGTAAATCTGTCGCCGCTGATTTGCAGAGGAAAACCTTTTGAACCGGCATAGACGCTCTGCGGCGTGGCATATGCGACGAAGAAATCCGGCTCGGGTGGCGGCGGCGGCGGTGTCGGTGGTTTAGGCAAAGGTGTCGGAGTCGGGCTGTACGGAGTCGGTTTGCCGGGTTCGACAAAGGCGAAGATATTTCTGCCCGCGTCCGGCGCGTTGAAAGTTCCCGGATTATAAACGACAGGCGTGGTCGTATAAGCGAAATCCATTTCCTGTTGGCTCGGCAGATTCGGGTTTTGCGAAGCGGTTCTGACCGTCGGAGTCGGAGTCGGCGAAACATTAACGGTAACTGAGGTTTTCCGGCTCGGAAAAAACATTCCCGAAAACGTATAACCGAGTGAAATTACCGCCAATATGCCAAGCACGATTGCCGCAATAATTTTGTTTCTTTCTTCCGGGCTTTTGCCTTCAAAAATTTTCATCTTCTCGTAAATCTTTCCCAAAAAACTAAGCAGATAAGCAAAAGTAAGCCGGTTTATTGATTTTAATAAATTATGCGATTAACCGGAGTAATTTCAATTATTTAACGAATATGTCCACTTTTGCCTTTTACCTTTTTACTTTTGCCTTACGGCTTATCTGGCACTGACTTCGGTCGTAAACGGCGTATAGTTCGGACGGCGGAAATATGCCGCCATTTCTATTTTCAAGCTGACGATTTCTCCGCGCACTTTCGCCCGGTATATTTCGTCCAGTCGTTGCAGGTTATCAACCGGAGGCTGTCCGTCCTGACTGATTTGCTGCACCGCCGCAGGCTTTTCAGTTTGATTATCCGCCGGAACAAATTCGACCGCGCTGACCATTATAAATTGCCGGCTGGTTTCAACGTCTTTGATAAAACGGCGCAAATTCTGATACGAACCTTCGACCGTAACGGTGACGAAAACGCCCGGAAAAAGACTCATCAATTTATCTCTGCCGCGCTCGTTTTCCGTCTGCTGGCGGCGTTGCGGATCAACAATTTCAAGCGGCACATAATCGGGTCCGCTCGAATTAACCAGACCGTAAGCACCGATCAAGCCGTTCAGACGCTCGTAAAGCGCGGTTTTACCGGAAATTTCCGCCGGCAGAAAGTTCGTTTCAAAATCATTAACGCTCTTGACGATTTTGGAAACCTGCGTTTCGGTATTGGTAATCGAGCCGTATTTGCTTTTTGCGGATTTCAAATCGGCTTCTATCTGATCGCGCTGGGCTTTAGCGGTTTCGAGTTCTTTCTGCGCCGGCATGACAAAAAACATATAAAGGACAAAAACCGCTAAAATTGCCAGAACGCTCAAACCGACGGTGGTGATTTCCGCCTGTCCCCACATTCCGCCGTAAACCTTTCGCGGACGGTTTTTCGGAACAACGCCCCACGCTTTCGGCGTTTTTTCGATGATGATGGTTTCATCTTCGGTGAGCATCACCGTGCGGTCTTCTTCTTCGATAACCACGGTCGAATCTTTGGTTGTGCCGTAATCATTGACGATAATTTCCGCTTGTTTTTTGGATTCTTCGGAATTTTCGTTTTGTTCTTCGGGTTTTAAATTCTCTGCCATTTATTCCGTTCCTCCTTGTTGAGCTAAATCCGTCTGATTATTTACCGTCGGCAGATATGTGCGCGGCGAATAGATAATGTGCAGATTATATTCGGTAAAAGTAATGCGGTCTGTTTTCTGCAAATTCTGCCCGCGCAATTCGGCTCTGAAAACGCCGGAATTGTTCATATTGGCGATGAGTGCCATAACGCTCTGGTAATCGCGACTCAAAACGCTGAAATCCAGTTCGGCATTGATCCGGTCGCCGTCCTTAAAAATATTCTGAACGCTGACGCGCGAGGCACTCACGCTGCCGGGCAAAACGGCTTCGAGATCGGCAAAAAGGCGCGACCAGCCGAAGGATTTATTAGCGACGAGTTTGTGCGAAGCAATCAGCAATGCTTGTTGTTCGGGCGTTAGAGCTTGTTGGACTTTTGCGCCTTCTTCCTTTAAAGCCGTAACCTCTTTTTGCATCGTATCTGTTTCATTTTTAGCGATAATGGTTAAAGCATTGGTATTACTGAGTTCGTTAAAACTGAAAACCGCTCCGGCGACGGCAACGGCAAGCAAAATCAGAGCCGAGACGTACGGTAGTGTCCGGTTGCGAAAAGGTTTGCTGGCAAGATTTAGTTTGGTAATCACAGGTTTTAAATCAAATAAATGGATTCTTAAAGTCTTGAATTCATAAGTTTTAAGTGAAAATTCAAAACCTCAAAATCCAAAACTCTTGAGATTTTAGCACGAAACACAAGGAATTGTCCCCGGTGTTTCGTGCCTATCTATATAATTGCTTGAAATATAAAATCTCTAAGCCTTTTTTATGAAGATGTTTAAGAATTAATAAAAGATGTATCTTTAATTAGATAACGTGAATTCAATATCAGCCGTCGAAGACGGCGATCATATTTGTAGCCCATAACGCCAGTTATGGGAATAAGTTAAAGATATAGTACAAGCAGTCGA
Organism: uncultured Blastocatellaceae bacterium; assembly: GCA_964444245.1. Lineage (GTDB taxonomy): Bacteria > Acidobacteriota > Blastocatellia > Pyrinomonadales > Pyrinomonadaceae > JAHCHG01. The sequence continues at coordinate 8,112 of CAYUGW010000054.1, forward strand.
AAACTGCGACATATATTTTATGCCGCCATTTTCAATGGCTTTTACAAAAATTCAAACATTTTCCCACATCTCGCGATGTGGGCTACAAATATAACGTCGGTTTCACCGACTAAATCTGAATTTCTTACGTTACGCCTTACGTTAGATACGAAAAACTCAAACAGCTTCTGGAGGGAAATTACTATTCTATTTATCCCAACGTATCTTTATCACGTTTGAGCGAAGCCAAAAGTTGCAAAAACTTAAAATGAGCGCGACGGCAAAGTTTTGTCTAATTCTTCGGGATGAACTTCCTGATACGTGCAGACGCGATTTCTGCCTTCGCGTTTGGCGTGATAAAGCGCGGAATCAGCCATTTCGATGAGTTCGATCGGATCGTGCGAATCGTTTGGAAACGAAGCCATCCCGACGCTGATCGTGACGTGATGCGTTCCGGGAAACTCACCTCTTTTGATTACTGTAAATTCATATTTTTCAATTGCGCTGCGAAATCTTTCCGCCGCAATTATCCCTTGCGCGGGTTCGGCATCGAGCAGAAATGCGGCAAATTCCTCGCCGCCGAAACGTGCGGCAACGTCGCCCGTCCGCAGATTTTGCGTGATACAACTGCCGATTTCTTCCAGTGTTTTGCTGCCCGTCAGATGCCCGTAAGTGTCATTGACGGTTTTAAAGTAATCAACGTCCATCATCAAAACGCAAAACGGTTTTTTATGATGCGCGGCGCGGGCGGCTTCGCGGCGAAGTTCGGAAAAAAACGAACGGCTCGACAATAATCCGGTCAGATCGTCGTGCGAGAGCAGGCGGCGGATTTGCCTCTGATATTCGTGATCGATTTCGTCCATCAGATCGAAACGAAAAATCTGTTCGCCGATCGTGATTTTATCGCCGTTCTGCAAAAATTCCTGCACGACTTTCTGCCCGTTGAGAATCGTGCCGTTTCTCGAATGCAAATCTCTGAGCAGATAGCTTGCAGAACCGTCTTCCGCGTTGCGAACCGTAACAATTTGCGCGTGCTGGCGGGAAACTCTGAAATCGTTTATGCGAACATCGGCTTCGAGCGCGCGTCCCAATGTAACTTCTTCGCGTTCAAGCAGAATCGGAACGGCAATCAAATCACCGTTTAGAGAAACTAACGCGGGGCGCAAATCACGTTTTGGCTTGTTCATATATGAAAAGGTTTTACAGGCTCTTTCTAAAACCCTTAATTTATACAATAAACTATTTCAAGTAAAATTCGCCACACCTTTTTTAGCGGAAAACATTTCGGTTAAATGATAAAAATTATCGAAAAATAAAATTTTTGCAATCTTCCCGACTTCACCAATTCCCTTTCAGCATTTACTATCTAAATGGATGAAAATTCTGATTGTCAAATTAAGCAGTATCGGTGATGTCGTGCATACTCTGCCGACTCTGGCGGCGATTCGCCGCGCTTTGCCGGAAGCGGAAATCTCCTGGGTTGTCGAACGCGGCTCGGCGGCGATTCTGCAAAATAATGAATTTCTGGATAACTTGATCGAAGTTGACACGAAATCTCTGCGCCGCAAGGAAAAACTCGGGAAAATGATGATCAATGCACGCCGCCAATTAAAAGGCTTGCGCGCTTCGAGTTTCGACATCGCGCTCGATTTTCAAGGGTTGCTCAAATCCGCCGCGATTGCCAAACTCGCCAAAGCGACTTTTCGTTTCGGATTTTCCAAACCCGCTTTGCGCGAACCGGCAAGCCGTTTTCTGCTTACCGATAAAATAAATGTCAAAAAGGAAACGCACGTCATCCGCAAAAGTCTGGCGTTGGCGGAACAAGCTTTGAATATTTCCGTTCCCGAAAAAGATTTTGAATTCCCGATCTTTACCGATGAAACGCATAAACTGGAAGCCGAAAATATAATTAATGAAACGGGGATGAATTTTGCGATCCTGAATCCGGCGGGCGGCTGGGTGACAAAGCTCTGGCACGCCGAAAAATTCGGTGCGCTGGCAGACAGACTTTGGGAAGAAAACGGTTTAATATCGGTAATTTCAACCGCGCCAAATGAAATTCATCTGGCGGAAAAAGTTTTGAAAAACAGCAGATCGGGCAAGGTTTTGCTCGCGCAACCGTCGCTTAAAGGTTTTTACGAACTGGTAAAACGCACGAAGGTCTATGTCGGCGGCGACACCGCGCCGACACATTTAGCGGTTGCGGCAAATGCGCCGGTTGTCGGCATTTTCGGTCCGACCGAATGGTGGCGCAACGGAAGCCCGAACCCGGAAGACATCTGCGTCGAGCGAACCGATATTGCCTGCCGCGTCGATTGCTGGCGGCGCACTTGCGATAAATGGATTTGTATGGATATTGATGTTGAAACGGTCTTAAATGCTGTACACAAACGTATAAATAAACCGGATTTTAGTGTAAAATCTGTCACGAATGAGTTTTAACTTAAAAAAATCTCTCCAGCGTTTGCGCGTTCCGTTAGGATTTTTATTCAGCATAATTTTCCTCGTTTTTGTGCGTCCCGAACCGAGAATTTTGCTGATCGGCGCAGTTATCGCCGTCTTCGGTTTATTAATCCGGGCGTGGGCGGCGGGGCATATTCGCAAAAACAAGGTTTTAGCCGTTTCCGGTCCGTATGCTTTTACGCGCAATCCGCTCTATTTGGGGAGTTTTTTTCTCGGTGTCGGATTTATGATCGCGTCCGGCGTGTGGTGGCTCGGAATTGTGTTTGCAATCTTGTTTTTAGGCATCTATTTGCCCGTGATGCGCGTCGAAGCAGAGGAACTGACGGAAATTTTCGGAGAAGATTATAAGAAATACGCTGCCGAAGTTCCGCTCTTTTTTCCGCGCCCGACCGGTTATAAATCGTCGGCGGAAAAATTCGATCTGAATTTATATCTGCAGCACCGCGAATATCAAGCGGCGATCGGTTTGGCTTTTGCACTTAGCATTTTGGCTTTCAAGGCTTTTTCAGGAATAAATATATGGTAATGAAAAAAATTTCTTGCTCACTTTTATTAATTTTAACTATTGCCTGTTTTTCGGTTTTTGCTCAAACTCAGCAATACGTTCCGGGCGAAACACTCGAATACGAAGGCAGTTACAGCAAATTGGTTCTGCGCGGAATCGATGTTGCCGAACTTAATTTCAAGGTCGAACACGAACCGGAAAAAAATCAGTATGTCGTAAAATCCGAAGCCGTTTCAAAAGGCGGGATTCTTAAACTCTTTAATTTCAAATTTTATCAGCAAATCGAATCCGTAGTTGACGGCTCGACCTTTGATGTACTGAAAACCATCAAACGCGACGAGCAAGGCAACCGCGTTCGTGATTCCCAAGCCGTTTTCGATTATGAAGCCGACAAAGTTACATATATCGAAACCGATCCCAATGATGCGACCCGACCGCCGCACACGGTCGCTTCGCCGATTGAAAAGGAAACACAGGATTTGGTTTCGGCAATTTACAGGCTGCGCCATCTGCCGCTTGCCGTCGGTCAGACTTTTGAACTAAAAATCAGCGATTCGGGTTTGGTTTATACCGTTCCGGTGCGCGTCGTCGCGCGTGAAAGACGAAAAAGCGTTCTCGGGAAAAAATGGTGTTTTAAGCTCGAACCCGAAATCTTCGGCAAAAACCGTATGATCGAACGCGACGGCGATATGACGCTCTGGATTACGGACGATAAACAAAGGATTCCGCTGCGCGCCAATATCAATACGAGCATCGGCAAAATCGTCGTAAAACTCAAAAAACTCTCATATAATCCGGAAAAACCAATCGTAGCAAAGTAAAATTAGTGTTTCAGAATTTATGCTGAACGAAGTTTTCAGCCATTTACGCTTCGGAATAAGTGAAAGGTGATAAGTGATAGATTTTATCGAAGAATTATCTGTTACTTAACACCTTTCACTTATCACTTATTCCGAAAGTATTTTTCCTCAGCATTAATTCTGAGACACCGCCATATCAAAGATTAAGATTGAATTTTAATTTGATACGCCTAAAAATAATGTGAAAAGAATTTAATTTCAGAATTTCTCCTAAAAAAAAGTTTGAAGTTATTGCAAAAGCAGTCTATTTTATTTTTATATGAAACTTAACTTTTCGATCTTCGCGATTCTTTTTGTTTTTTTGATGACAAGCCAAATGTATTCTCAGCCGACCGCCAAGGAATTGGGCGAAATCTGGGAAAAAAATCACGTTTCCATTCTGCCGCCGGCTTCGGTCAAACATCTGCATCTGAAATCTTATCTCGACGGTTTGAAAAAAATCGGCATCAAGGTCGAAGAAGTCGGGCGCAGTTTTGAAAACCGAGAGATCTATCAGATGGAATTCGGTACGGGCAAAATGAAGGTTTTTATGTGGTCGCAGATGCACGGCAACGAACCGACGGCGACGAGTACGCTGATCGATATGTTCGCGTTTTTGCAAAAAAACCGCGATAAAGATTGGGTGAAAAAATTGGAAGAAACCTTGACGATCCGCGCCGTGCCGATGCTCAACCCCGACGGCGCGGAGATTTTCTCGCGGCGCAACGCCCAGCAGATTGACATCAACCGCGACGCGCTCGCGCTCGAAACGCCGGAAGGCAGACTTCTGAAATCTCTGCGCGACGAATGGAAACCCGAGATCGGTTTTAATCTGCATAATCAAAACCCCTGGCTTAGCGTCGGCGATACGAAAAAACAGGCGACGATTTCCCTGCTCGCGGTCGTCGGCAATTCGCTCGGCAGAATTCCTGTAGGACACGACCGCAACAAACGCCTGTGCAGTCTGATGATTCTCGCGCTCAACGAA
>CAYUGW010000055.1:0-1901 GCA_964444245.1 uncultured Blastocatellaceae bacterium
GTCGCCGGACAGGGCGAAGATTTATGGGCGGGTTATTCAAATGATAATCAGGTTTATACAACAAATTCGATCCGTGGAAGCAATAAACCCCGCGAGGTTTTCAGTGAAAGAGTTCACACGACGAATTCGATCAGAGAAAACAGTCCGCGCGGCGGAGAGGTTATTGATCAATTCAGCGTTTCATCGGTTTCTACAAGCGCAAATTCACAAGATTTTGCAAAACCGCAAATCAGCAACTTTACGTTAAATCCGGCGCAGGAAACGGCTGATTTTAAAAATCAAAATGTGAATTTACAAAATCCGCAAACCCTTTCACAAATCAATTTAACTCAGGCGGAAAACCCGATTCCGAAACCTGACAAACCCCTGGAAATGTCAGCGAAAATTTCGGATTTGAATTTTGAAAAATTCTTAAATCCGTCGGTAAATGAAGCGGAGGTTATCAAAATAACGCCGAATTCGTTGATCGAAGACAGCGCGGTTTTTGAGCAGATCGAACCGAAAATGATTGAATTGGCAAAATTTGTTTACAAAACCGGAGAAACCGATCTTTTGAAAATGCGTCTGAATCCGGCGGAATTGGGCGAAATCGAAATCCGCCTTGAAAAAGATGCGTCGGGCAAAATCAACGCGCTAATTCAAACCAAAACGGAAGCGGCGCAGCACATTCTGGCAGAAAGTCTCGGACAACTTCGGGAATCTCTGCAAAATGCCGGTTGGCAGGTCGAAAAATTGGAAGTCTCTTACAATGCGAACCAGTCAAACGGAAATGAACACCGCGAAAACGGGTCGCGGGAATTTGAAACCGAAGAATCGGGGCGCAAAAATGCACACGGTTTTGACGGGAATTTAGAAAACGAAGACGACACGGCGGAAAATCCGTCGGATCGTCTGGTAAATTTGCGGGCTTAAAAAAAATCGCAAAAATCGGTAAAAAAAAGATGAATATAAATGCTATAACATCGGCGAATTCGAATCATTCGCTGTCTTCCACGGGCGGTGCAGGTCAAACATCCGAACGCGATTTGTTTATGACTCTGCTCGTTGCTCAACTTAAAAATCAAGACCCGCTCCAACCGCAGGACGGAACGGAATTTGTCGCGCAATTGGCGCAATTCAACTCGCTCGATCAACTTGTCGGAATCCGTCAGTCAATCGAACAATTAACCATTCAGATGCAACAGTTACAAAATCGGAATCCGCAAAATTCCGATACTACTTCAAAAAACTAAAAAAATAAAAAAAACGGAGAACAAAATAAAATGGCTTTTTCTTTTAACACGTCACTTTCGGGCTTAAATGCCAATTCAAACGCTCTGAGCGTTGTCGGAAACAATATCGCCAATGCAAACACGATCGGTTTCCGCAGCAGTTCGATTACCTTTATGGATGTTTTTGCCAATTCTTACGGCGCACGTCTGAACGGCGCGGGAAATTCCCGGCAAATCGGAAACGGTGTCCGAGTCGGCGCGGTTCACACCAGTTTTGAACAGGGGAGTCTGAACGAATCGGGTTCGCCGCTTCACTCTGCAATTCAGGGAAACGGCTTTTTCGTCGTCAGAAATACCGACGGATCTTCAGCATATACGCGAGCCGGAGATTTTACGGTAAATAATCAGGGTTATTTATTGGCAACAAACGGCGGACAAGTTCAGGGTTATATGGCGCAAAACGGCGTGATTCCTCCGGGTTCGACCGTATCTTCGCTGCGTCTTCCGCTCGGACAAACGCTTGCGCCGCAGGTTACGACCGAAGCGACTTTGAGAATGAATCTTAATGCAAATGCCGCCACCGGTTCTGTTTTTCATTCGCCTGTTCAGGTTTATGATTCACGCGGTACAGCCAGAACTTTGGATTTAACTTTTACCAGACAAGCTGACGGTTCATTTTTAATGAGCGGA
>CAYUGW010000055.1:1911-12820 GCA_964444245.1 uncultured Blastocatellaceae bacterium
GGAACGCTTGACGGTAATCCGGTTGAAACGAGCGTTGACGGCGGTCCGCCCAATGCCATTCCGGTAAGCTTTACCTTTGATGCGAACGGAGCTTTATTGACTCCGACCACGCTTTCGGTAATTCCCGATCAAACCCAACTCGGCGGTGCGGTTTTGCCGGCAATCGAAATAAATTTACGTGAAACCAACGAGGACGGAACTCCCGGAACGGAAAATATCACGAGTTATGACGGAGCTTCGGCAGTGGCGGCGACGATTCAAGACGGTTATGCAACGGGCGAACTTAACGGTGCGGCGGTTGATGCCGACGGTATAATTTACGGTTTGTTTTCAAACGGTCAAACAAGAATGGTCGGTCAATATGCCGTTGCCACATTTAATTCCGAAGAAAGTCTGCAAAGAAGCGGCGGCAATATGTTCAGCGAAACGATCACTTCCGGTCAAGCCACAATCGGTGAACCCGGAACAGGCGGTCGCGGTTTGATCGCGGGCGGATATTTGGAACAAAGCAACGTCAATATTACAAATGAATTTGTCAGCTTAATCGAAGCCCAGAGAGGTTTTCAGGCAAATTCGCGCGTCATTACAACGCTGAATCAAACTTTTCAAGATTTATTACAAATTATCTAAAGTTTTTTGACAACTTGCCGATAAGACAAACAGAGCGATAAACCGCTTGACTCCCACAAAGGATATTTTCAAGAGAGGTTTTGCTTTTACTCCCACAAAATTTGACCACAGGTGAACACATTTGATTTACTCCCACGATCAAGTTTATCTGTGGTCAATTTTTACAAAGGAATACTCAATTTTTTGAGGTGAATATAATACTATGTTTGTAATTATCGGTGTTGTAGTAGTTTTTGCGTGTGTTATCATCGGATTTCTGATGATTAACGGACCTCTCGGCGTTTTGATTCAGCCGGCTGAATTTGTGGTTATCGGCGGCGCGGCAATCGGTGCAGCTCTTGCGGCAAACCCGATGAAGTATCTGAAAACGATCCTCAGCACGCTTCCGCAAATTCTCAAAGGTTCGCCTTATAATAAACAGGTTTATTCGGAAGTTCTGCAAATGCAGTATGATGTTTTTGTCAATTCCAAAAAAGGCGGATTGCTCTCACTCGAAGAAGATGTCAATAATCCGATGGCATCTTCGCTTTTCACGAAATATCCGTCGTTTGTAAAAAATCATCATGCGGTTGAATTTTTCTGCGATGCGATGAAAATGCTGGTCAACGGCGCTTGTTCGCCGGACGAACTGGAAATGATGCTCGAATCGGAAATAGAAACGCATCACGAAGAAGCAGCGATTTTACCCGGCTTATTACACAGAATTTCCGACGCGATGCCCGGTCTCGGAATCGTTGCAGCGGTTCTCGGAATTGTCGTTACGATGCAGCATCTGGACGGAACGCCCGAAGAACTCGGTTATCACATCGGCGCGGCTCTCGTCGGCACTTTCTTAGGATTACTTCTTTCCTACGGTTTTCTGGCACCGATCGCGGCAAATGTCGAAAATCTGGCGCAGGATGAAGGCAAATATTTCAACTGTATAAAAACCGGACTCGTCGCTTTTGCTTTCGGCGCCGCACCGGCAACGGCGGTCGAATTCGCACGCAAAACGATTTTTTCTTTTGATCGTCCTTCGACAGCGGAAATCGAACCGTTATTAAAAGAAATCAAGCCGCGTTAAAAATAATATAATTAGTCTGTTTTCTATAGTTTCTTTATATTTTGAAATTTCAAATTTCAGATTTCAGATTTCAAATTAAGAGCGTTTTTGATATTCACCGAGATTGAAAATGTTAAGAATGTTAATAAAAACGGAGTGTTAAATTTCTTTATAATTTCATTCCCGACTATTTTCTTTGGAATTTTCATTAATCTTTAATTTGAAATCTGAAATCTGAAATTTGAAATCTGAAATTATAAAGAAGCTTAATATACGGAGTAATAATTATGATCGATCAAAATCAAGAACAACCGAAACGCCGCCGCCGGGTAAAAAAATCCAAAGGACACGGCGGACATCACGGCGGATCGTGGAAGGTCGCTTACGCCGATTTCGTAACGGCGATGATGGCTCTGTTTCTGGTTTTATGGCTCGTTTCGCAAGCCGACACCGAACTTAAAGAAGCGCTTGCCAATTATTTCCGTTCGCCCGGCGTTTTCGATACGATTGACGGCGGAATCTTGTCGCAGGCAAAAAAAGTCAGCAAAGAACCGACCAGTTTAACCTCGAAAGACGATGAACAGACGCTTTTCAGCGTCGCGCAAAACTTGAAGGACAAATTCTCAACGCGCACGGAATTTTCAAAACATAAGGATAAACTGCAAATTGACGTAACGGACGAAGGTTTGCGGATTCAATTGATTGATAAAGCCGACAGCGTTTCATTTCCTTCGGGAAGTTCGGAATTAACCGAAGAAGCAAAAACGATTTTAAAGGAAATCGCGCAGGGAATCTGCGCCTTGCCGAACAAAATCAATATCGGCGGACATACCGACCGATATGTTTTCCCCTCGGTCAAAGGTTATACGAATTGGGAGCTGTCAGCCGACCGCGCCAATGCCGCCCGCCGCGTACTTGAAACGGTCTGCGTCAAACCCGAACAGATTCACCGCATAATCGGTTATGCCGACACCGAACCGCTCGTGCCGGATGATCCTTTCGCACCCGCCAACCGCCGAATCAGCATCACGGTTTTACGGCTCAGCATATCCGAAGAAGATGAAGAACAGGGTGTAAACAGTGAAACCAAACCGCCTTTAAATGATGATAATCCGGTAAAATCGAATAAATCGAAACCGTCGGAATCCAAAGACCAAACGAATAAAAAATCTACCGACAAAGTAGAAGGCATTTCAGATGAAGTGGATTCTGAAATAATCAATGAAAAACTGGCGGAAAAAGAAAGGATCAGAAAAAAATTGCTGGCAGAAGGCGCGGTAAAAATCGGCGAACCCGATGAAATCCCGAATAAACCCAAAACAAAGCAAGCTCCATAATTCCAAATAATTGAAAACAAAAAATCCGGACCATCATTTTATCAAGTAGCCTAAATAAAATAAAAAAAACTTATCCGTTAAGCAGGCGGTCTTTGACCGCCGATCTCGGTTTTATCAAATACCTGCGGTCAAAGACCGCCTGCTTAACGATTATCTATTTTTTTGAACAGATCGGAATTACCAGCCCGAAGAAAAAAGCGATTTTTTTATTTCGTCTTTTCTTTGGGTATTTTTCTTTTGGGTGTCGGTTCATTGACGCAACTTGTCAAAAAAAGGTCGAAAGTTTTTAAAAGTCTAAAGTATAAAAGACAAAAACTCAATAAAATAAACAGTTTAGAGTTTGGCACACATTTCGCTAAACATATTCAACGGAGGATTCTATGTCAGAACAAGCACAAGAAAACACAACAACGGAAACCGCGCCGGCAGCAAAAAAAGGCGGCAGCAATTTAATTATCATAATTATGGCGGTTTTACTGGTAATCAGCGGCGGAGCCGGTTTTTATTTTTGGAGTAAATCGGGATCTGCGGCGACTAATGCAGAGAACGCCGCCAAGAACAAAAAATCTGTCGAGGATGAAGATGAAGAAACGGAAACCGAAGAAACCGCTTCAAATTCGAGTAAATCCCTAAAATCCGCTCTGCCGAAGGATAAAGACGTTAAAAACATCATCGAACTCCAGCCGTTTATCGTCAATCTTGCCGATACCGAACAAGCCCGTTATCTGCGCATGACCGTAAGTTTAGGTGTTGGCGGCGAAGGAGGCAAGAAGGATAAACCGGAACAGCTTTTTTTAACCCGCGTGCGCAATGCAATGCTGGCGGTTTTAGGTGATAAAAATTCGGAAGAGATTTTATCAATCGAAGGAAAAACCAATCTTCGCAAAGAACTGCTTAAAGCCGCCCAAGCCGCTGCCGATGAACCCGAAGTTCTGGCTATTTATATAACCGATTTTATCGTCCAACTCTAAAAGAAATAATGAAAAACGAAAACGAGAAAATTATCGAATCGTGGCAGGATTTTATGGATATAAATCTTCCGCTTTCCATCGAACTCGGCGGGACTAAAATGAAAATCCGCGACATTCTGGAACTCGAAGATTCGAGCATTATCAAACTGACGCGCTCGACGGGCGAAGGCGTTGACGTTCGCGCCGGCAATCAAACACTCGTTCGCGGCGAAATAATTGTGATCGAAGATCGTGCAGGGGTTCGCATAAACGAAATTGCCAAACAAAAAAATTGATGAAATTACGAATTTTTCCGACCATTTTTATATTGTTTCTAGCTCTCGGGTTTGGATTTATTTCAAACATTTCCGCGCAGGAAAATGCCGATCAAGCCCAACCGACAACGCAAGAAAATGCCGATCAAGCCCAACCGACAACGCAAAATGCCGAGATAATGGGCGAAGACGACCGTCTGCCATTTATGCAAAACGAGCAATCAGCGACATCGGCAGAACCGAGTTCGGGTAGTTTGCTTTTAAAAACCTTGGGTTCGATGTGTTTAATTATCGGTCTGCTTTTTTTCGGCGCGTGGGGCGTGAAAAAATACGGGCTTTTCGGCGCGAAAGCAACAATTACGGAAGACGCGCCGAATCTGCGGATTATGAGTTCGGTTACGGTCGCCGGCGGTCAGACGATTTCGGTCATACGGTTCGGCGAAAGAGTTTTGCTGGTCGGTTCGACCGCGCAATCCATTACGCTTTTAGCCGATGAATACGGCGAAGAATCAGCTGAACCGGAGAAAAAACCGAAATCGGTTTCGGATCTTCTGGCAGAAGAAAACGCTTCATTCGGCAGGGAATTAAACACCGCGCAAAGCCGTCTGAATTCTGGATATGAAAACGGCGGAGGTCGAATTTAATGAAAAAATTAATTTTAATTTTCGCGTTTTTTCTTTTTTTAACATTCGTTGCGCCTCTTGCCGCGTCTGCTCAGGCAAATCCGCCGATACCGCCGACGGAAGCGGAAAAAACCGTCAAACTCGAGGAAACTGTCGAAAGCTCGAAGCCCTTGCAGATCATCGTGATGCTGACGCTTTTGAGTTTTATTCCGGCACTTCTGATTTCGATGACGTGCTTTACGCGTTTGATTATAGTTTTTCATTTTTTGCGGCAGGCACTCGGCACACAGGAAACTCCGAACAATCAGGTTTTATTGGGTTTATCGCTTTTTATCACGCTTTTTGTAATGACACCGACGCTGACACAGGTTTATAACGAAGCTTACGTGCCGATGTCCGAAGGCACGATTTCGCAGACCGATGCGCTCGAAAAAGGTCTCGTTCCGCTTCGTGCCTATATGCTCAAACACACGCGCGAACGCGATCTCGCTCTTTTCCTGCGCCTTTCAAAAAGTCCGCGTCCCGCAACCGCCAACGATGTTCCGACAACTGCACTCATTCCGGCATTTATGATTTCGGAACTGAAAACCGCGTTTCAAATCGGTTTCGTCCTTTTTCTACCGTTTCTGGTCATCGATCTGGCAGTTTCGAGCGTCTTGCTCTCGATGGGGATGATGCAGCTGCCGCCCGTGATCGTTTCGATGCCGTTCAAAATACTACTGTTCGTGATGGTTGACGGCTGGTATCTGATCGTCAGTTCTCTCGTCAAAAGCGTGATGTAGCCAAATAATATTTATGACGGATTCACAAATTACAACTTTAATCCAAAGCTCACTGGAAACTCTGATGTGGATCGTTCTGCCGATGCTCGCTACCGCGGTCATTATCGGCGTGGTCGTCAGCTTGATTCAAACTTTGACTTCGATTCAGGATCAGACATTTTCATTCGCCCCGCGCGTCGTCGCCATTTTCGTTGTTTTTCTGGTAACTTTTCCCTGGCTTTTGCGGATTCTGGTAACTTATACGACAAATATTCTGGGTGATTTTACGCCATTTATAAAATGAGCGGTTTATGGAAAATTTTGAGATTCCATTACATCCTTTTCTCGTTTTCCTCGTCGTACTGGCAAGAGTCGGCGGGGTTGTTACATTTGCGCCGTTCTGGTCGCATCACGCGGCAAATGCAAAGGTTCGCGTAATTTTAGCTTTTGTTTTATCAATTGCTTTAATGCCCGTAGTTTCGACGAAAATTCAAACTCCGCCTGATGATATTTATTCGCTGACGCTGATTTTAATGGGCGAACTTCTGATCGGGATGGTGATGGGATTCGTCGGAAAAATCGTTTTTATGGGCTTTGAACTCGCTTCGTTCTTTGTCGCATCGCAAATGGGATTTGCGCTTGCCGGAACGATTGACCCTTCGACCAAGGCGCAGACGACCGCTTTGGGAACGATCGCGCAAATGCTCGGTTTAATGGTTTTGCTCGGTGCGGACGGTCATCACTGGTTTTTAGCCGCAACCGTTAAAAGTTTTTCGACGACCGCACCGGGAAGTTTTGTTTTTACGGCTGAATTGCTCGAGATTTTTCTTCGTTTATCGGCAAATGCGCTGGTTGTCGGCGTAACACTCGCGGCACCGGCTTTGATCGTTCTGCTCGCGGTCGAACTGGCTCTGGAATTTTTCGGGCGAACCGCGCCGCAGTTTCAGGTTTTTATACTCGGTTTTCCGATCAAAATCGCCGTCGGTTTATGGCTGATCGGTGCGGCACTCTTTTTTCTTCCCGGTGCATTTCGTGATGTTTTAAGCCAAATTTATCACGGTTTGACGCAGGTTTTGGGGGCAATGTAAACAGAAAGGCAAAAGTAAAAAGGTAAAAGGCAAAAGTGAAAACCTTTTTTTCCGTTCTTGAAATTACTCAGGTTAATCGACTGAATTAGCAAAATCAAAAAAACGGGTTATTTTTGCTGAACCGAATAGGAATTTTTTATGTCGCAATCAAAGTCAGAAAAAACCGAAAAAGCCACGCCCAAGCGTCGGGAGGACGCGAAGAAAAAAGGGCAGGTCGCCCGCGGCGCGGAACTTCCGACCGCCTTTGCCTTTATCACGGCGGTTTTTGCGGCAAGTTATTTCGGTAAGGATCTGTTTGCCAATTTCGGTCATTATTTTCAGAATCTGGCTCATAATATTTCAGACCCGCGTGCCTTTACGACAATTGATGTTCACCAGCTTTTTATCGAAGCGATCAAACTTCTGGCAATTATCTCGATTCCGATTATCGCCGTTTCACTTACGGCGGGTTTGGCAGGGAATTTCGCGCAGGGCGGGCTGAATCTTTCAACCGACAAATTAAAGCCGAAAGCCGATAAATTTAATCCGGCGAAAAATATCAAAAAGATTTTCGGACTCGATTCGGTTGTAAATCTACTTAAATCGAGCCTGAAATTAATTATCATATCGTATGTAGCGTACGGCGTTTTGCTGCCTGTTGCCGAAACCGCGCCGGCTCTGCTTAATGCTCCGGTTCCGATAATCGTTTCAACTCTCGGTTCGACGCTTTTTACTTTGTCATTCAGATGCGGTTTGGTGATGCTCCTTTTTGCGCTTGCCGATTACGGATACTCTTATTACAAACACGAAAAATCTTTGAAAATGAGCAAACAGGAAATCCGCGACGAATATAAACAGCAGGAAGGCGATCCGATGGTCAAGGGACAACGCCGCCGCCTTGCCCGCGAGATGGCGCAGAAGCGTTCGATGGCGGAAGTTCCGAGTGCGACGGTCGTTATCACGAATCCGACACATATTTCGATTGCCCTGCGCTACGACCGCGAGAAGGATGCCGCGCCGGTTGTCGTGGCGAAAGGCGCGGATAAAATGGCGGCAAAAATCCGCGAAATTGCTAAGGAAAACAACATTCCGCTGGTTGAAAACAAACCGCTGGCGCGCGCACTTTACAAACTGGTCGAGCCAAACCAAATTATTCCGGTCGAATTTTTCGGCGCGATTGCTGAAATTCTGGCATATGTTTTTCGGCAGAAGGAAAACCAAATAAAATAATTTTCGGGCGATACTCGAAACAAAACGAAAAATTCTAGGAAGCCGGTTTTATTTTTTTTTGAAACAATGGTTATAATAGTTTACTCCTGAGAGAAAACAACCCTCAAATTTTTAATATAATAAATGAATAACACAGCCAGCATTTTGGAAGAGGAACGTCTGATAATTGAAGATAGATTCGGAAAAAATAAAATCGAATATTTTAAAACACTATTTGATATTGCGCCGAATCCGATCTTTATTACCGATGAAAACGGCATTTTTTGCTATGTAAATAAATCTGCCTGCTTTTTTGGAGGATATGAACCGAATGAGATAATCGGAAAAAATATTGACGAAATAGTTCAAACGGGCGACACGGACAACTCTGAAAAAGTCCTACAAAAACTATTTGAAGGATTTGAAGACCTACAGGAGTGGAAGTTTAAGCGAAAAAACGGGGATTTTGTTTGGGGCGAGGTTCACCCGCGCAATATCAACGAAGATTTTTGTGCCGTTTTTGTCTATGACACCACAGAAAACAGGAAAGCTCAGGAAAAAATCAAACAATCCGAAGATCGTTACAAAGCATTTATCCAGCAAAGCAGCGAAGGAATTTGGCGACTTGAATTGGAAACGCCGATTGCCAAAAAACTTCCGACCGACGAACAAATTAATTTGCTTTATAAATACGGTTATTTTGCCGAATGCAATGATGCGATGGCAAAACAGTTCGGTTACAAGCAAGCCGCCGATTTAGTCGGAAAGCGTTTGGAAGATTTTTTAAGACTCGATGATCCGGCTCATCAGGATTATCTGCGGGCATTTATCGAATCAGGCTATAATCTGCTCAACAAAGAAACGGTAGAAAAAGACAAAAACGGCAATGATAAATATTTTATCAATAATCTGCTCGGAAATGTTGAGAATAAACATCTTGTCAGGCTTTGGGGAACAAAGCAGGACATCACCGCCATTAAAGAAACCGAACAGGCATATCTGCAATCGGAAGAAAAACAGAGACAATCGGGAAAAGTCGAGGCAATCGGAAGACTTGCCGGCGGGGTCGCGCACGATTTTAATAATTTTCTTGCCGTCATAATGCTGCACGTAGATATGCTCAAACTGCAGCTTCCGGCAGACAGTCCGCTTAAATTCAGAATTGATGAAATCAAAACCGTAACCGACAGCGCGGCAACGATGGTTCGCCAATTGCTCGCCTTCGGACGAAAACAAACTTTGCAGCCGAATCCGGTGCTGCTCAATCAGGTCGTCAAGGAATTTACTAAAATTATCGGTTCATTGATTGGCGAAGACATTGAAATAGAATTAAGACTGGATGCTGATTTAGGCGTTTGTTTTGTTGATCAACATCAAATCACACAGGTTTTGATGAATCTGGCGGTAAATGCCAGAGATGCCATGCCCGACGGCGGAAAATTGGTGATTGAAACCTCGAACATAGTTTTGGACAGATACTCGAAAAAACTGAAAACCCAACCGAGCGGTTCGTATATTCAATTAACCGTTTCCGACAACGGAATCGGAATGGATGCCAAAACCCGCCATCGGATTTTTGAACCGTTTTTTACGACCAAAGAAGCAAGTCAGGGAACGGGCTTGGGTTTGGCAACCGTTTACGGAATTGTCAAGCAATCAAACGGATTTATCTGGGTTGACACCGCCTTAAATCAAGGAACTTCGTTTTCCATACAATTCCCGCGAATTGATAAACCTGCCGAAACCGCAAAACCCGAAACGGTCGGGAAAATCCCGAGCGGACACGAAACGATTCTGCTGGTCGAAGACGAAGAACAGATCCGCCGCGCCGCCGTCGAGGTTTTAAATGTTCTGGGTTATCAGGTGTTTGAAGCCGGAAGCGGGCAACAGGCTCTGCAATTAGCCGAACTTTATAAAAATCCGATTCATCTTCTGTTAACCGATGTGATTATGCCGCGAATGAACGGCAGGGAATTAGCCGAAAAAGTAAAAGCGATTCACCCGGAAACGACCGTTCTTTTTATGTCCGGCTATACGGACGATATTATTTCAAAACACGGCGTTTTGGAAAAGGACGTGCATTTCCTCAACAAACCCTTTACGCCTTCGATTCTGGCAACGAAAATCAGAGAAATTTTGGAATCCTAAAAGACCGGAACACTAAGAAAGAAGGATTTTTATCTGCTCATTAAAAACTTTGCGTCTTTGCGCCTTCGCGTCTTTGCGTTGAAAAATTTCTTAACTGCCCATCCGCTGTTTCCAGCTTTGCGGATTGCTTCCGTCATCGAGCCTGACCATCGAAATCGCACCCGGCGAAGGGCAGACCAGAGCGCATAAATTACAGCCGACACATTCCGGTTCGTCAACGACCGGAAATTTATTTTCGTCAAAATCGAAACACTGATGCGCGCCGTCTTCGCACGCGACGTAGCACAGATTGCATTTGATGCAATGCTCGTTATTGACACGCGCCACGACTTTGTAATTTAAGTCTAAATTTCCCCAATCGGTGACTCGGCTGACGGATTTTCCGACAATATCATTAACCGAGGCAAATCCTTTTTCGTCCAGATAATTGTTCAACCCGTCAATCATATCTTCGACAATGCGATAGCCGTAGTGCATTACGGCGGTGCAAACCTGCACATTTCCCGCGCCGAGCAGTAAAAATTCGACCGCATCGCGCCACGTATTTATTCCGCCGATGCCGGAAATCGGGATGTTAAATTCCGCGTCCCGCGCCAATTCAGAAACCATATTGAGCGCAATCGGTTTGACGGCAGTTCCGCAATAACCGCCGTGAGCCGCCATTCCATTCACATTCGGATAAGGAATCAACGTATCGAGATCAACGCCCATTACGGAATTTATCGTATTTATCAAAGAAACCGCGTCCGCGCCGCCTTTCTGCGCCGCCAGACCGGGTGGTACGATATGCGCGACATTCGGCGTAAGTTTCACGATCACCGGCAGATCGGAAACTTCCTTGACCCATTCCGTAACCATACAGGTATA
>CAYUGW010000056.1:0-12763 GCA_964444245.1 uncultured Blastocatellaceae bacterium
GAATTATCGTAATATCGAAACGCCAGCGGCATCTGAAAATAATGCGATGCGTGATTGCCGTTCGGAAAAACGAAATGCCCCTGCCGATACGCGCCCGTTTGCTTCAAAATCTGCATTACCGATTCCGATGACGGAATTAAATCTACCATTTATGATCTCCTTTTTATTAACAAACTAAATTTTAAAAATTATACGATAAACCCAAAAAAATTTGAATTTGCGGATTTATCAAATTTTTAGAATTTTTCGGCTAAAACCTTTTTGATAATCGATTTCTGTCCGGTACTCATTTTTTCGGGCATATCTTCCGCTTTAAACCAACCGAAATCCTTTATTTCGCGGCTTTTTACACGCGCCGTTCCTTTCGGTTCGGCAGTAAAGAGAATCTCTATGTGACGACCGAGCGTTCGGATGCGGAACATTTTTACAGCTTCTAATTCCAAACCCGTTTCTTCATAAATCTCCCGTTTTATGGCACTTTCGGGTTGTTCGCCGGCTTCCATAAATCCGCCCGGCAAACCCCAACTCGAAAACGGGCGCAAAACGTGGTCGAGCAGTAAAACTTCGCGCTGCTGATTGACAATGACAGCCGCGACCGAAGCCGTAAATTTTTTCTGCGTCAGGCGAATTACTCTTAAACGCAAAAATTTCGGAGTGCTGCTCCAGATTTTACCGACAAATTTTTTTAACATCCTTGATTATCGAGGCAAACAGATTTTCGATTCTCTATATAAAAAAGTATGAAATTCAGAAAAGATAAACATTGTTAAAACTTTGTTAATAATGTATTATCGTTTTGGGAATTTCTCACAAAATTTCCAAAAACAAATTCTATCAAATAAACAACAAATTACATCGGAGGCTTTACACTTGAAAATTATTTCCCATACTCAGAGCATATTTACAGCTTTGTTTTATATCACTCTTTTTTCCGCGTTTTCATTCGCACAAAACGCTGATTTACAGGCAGATTTAGATAAATCATTTAAAAAAGTTGAAATAATACGTTTTAATCAAAACATTTTAAGACAGGCAGAAAATTTTAAAACTCTTTCAATTTCAACCGCAAACAAAACTTTCGAATTAAATTTAACTACGAGAGATTTGCGTTCGCCGCACTATAAATCAGAAGAAACGACCGTCAACGGAATAAAACCGCTTGAAAAAGGCAGGCTTACGACATTTAAGGGCAAAGTCGCCGGTGAAAATAATTCCGACGTTCGGCTTTCGATCAGCGGCGCGAAAATCGAAGGATATTTTGCAGTCGGCGGCGAAAGATTTTTTATCGAATCAGCCGGAAAATATTCCGAATTTGCCGGAGCGGAAGATTTCGTCTTTTATCAATCGGGCGATCTAAGCGCGGATATAGATTTATATTGCGAAGATAATTTAATCGGCAAACTCGAGAAAAGCGAAAAATCTATCGAAAATCAGATTTTGCAAAGCCCGCAAACTTTACGAGTCATAGAAATTGCGACCGAAGCGGATTTTGAACTCGTTACTACATTCGGCGGCGCGACACAGGCGAATAACGAAATTTTGAGTCTGCTGAATATGGTCGAAGGCGTTTATGAAGCGGAATTGAATTTAACATTTACAGTCGTTTATCAGCACAGTTGGACAACCGCGACCGGGTTTTTCGGCGCAACCAGACAAGCTTATTTACATGCTTTCAGAGATTACTGGAACGCCAATTTTCCGGCGATGAACGCGCCGCGCGATGTCGCTTTTCTTTTTTCGGGAAAATCGAATTTTATGGGACAGGGACAATCGTTTCTCGGAACGGTCTGTTTAAGCCCTGGTTCGGCTTACGGTTTTAGCGGTTATATCAATTCGGTCGAAGCCAACAGAGTTTTGATGGCACACGAAATCGGACATACGGTCGGCGCAAATCACGTTGACGCAGCGCAAAGCTGCGGCAACACGATTATGAACGAAAACTTGAGCAACGTTACGCCGTTCACGTTCTGCACTTTTTCGCGCAATGCGATTGCAAATCACGTCGCGGTAAACGGCAGTTGTCTGGCGCAGCAGGTAAGTTCCGGCGTAAAATTCGATTTTGACGGCGACCGACGCGCCGATGTTTCCGTTTTCCGCCCTTCAAACGGCGTTTGGTATATCAGCAACAGCAACGGCGGATTTAATATTTTTCAATTCGGACAAACCGGCGACAAACCCGTTTCCGCCGATTACGACGGCGACGGCAAATCCGACGCGGCGGTTTATCGCAGCGGCGTTTGGTATCGTCTGAGAAGTGCGACAAATACCTTTGACGCAATCGGTTTCGGATTGGCGACGGATATTCCCGCGCCGGCGGATTTCGACGGCGACGGTAAGGCTGATGTGGCGGTTTTCCGACCGTCAAACGGCAGCTGGCACATTCTGCAAAGCAGTAATAATTCGTATTCGGCAATGCAGTTCGGTTTACAGGGCGATATTCCGATTCCGGCAGATTTTGACGGCGACGGCAAAGCGGATATAAATGTTTTCCGCCCGTCAAACGGCGTATGGTATCGAATGAACAGTGCAAATAATGCGTTTTATGCCGCGCAGTTCGGGCAGAACGGCGATAAACCTCTGATGGGTGATTTTGACGGCGACGGCAAAGCGGATTTAGCGGTTTGGCGACCTTCAAACGGTGCCTGGTACAGTTTGAACAGTTCGAACGGAAGTTTCACGGCAATCGGTTTCGGGCTGGCGACAGACATTCCGGTGGCGGGCGATTACGACGGCGACGGGCGCACGGATATTTCCGTTTTCCGCCCAACGGACGGCGTTTGGCATCGTTTGAGCAGTGGAAGCGGAAATGCTTATTCAACTGTTCAATTCGGAATCGGTGGTGATATTTCAATTCCTTCCTATTACATTGCACCGTAAAATCGGGCTAAAAAATAAAAAAAGGAACGGCTTATAAATTGCCGTTCCTTTTTTTTGCCTATATTATTTAATATCAAGCCAATACTTTCAATACTATACAAAAAGATTTAAAGTTTTTCGAGAAACGCTGCTTTTATTTGCGTAACTTGTGAGTTGTCAGCTATTTGCAGAAGGAAATTTAATTGAGTTGCAATAATAAATTTTAATAAACGATTGAAGATGAAAAATACGCGGATAAATGAAAAATTCCTGAAAAACGAAGCCGAAATCGGTAGCATTTTTTCGTGGAATGAAGTCAGCGAAATTCACAAGGTGCGCAACGGGATTTATCAGAAAAAAGAAAAACTGATCTCGCTTTTAACCGATTTCGGCAAGATAAATCCGTGTTATCCGGATTTTGAAGGCGAAACTTCCGGGACGATTTTTTACACCGGCGCGGGCAGACGCGGCGATCAGAAGCTCAATGCGCCGAATCGGGCAATGTTTGCGGCGATAAAAAGCGGAAACAGCGTTCCGCTTTTTAATAAACTCGCGGTCGGTCGGTGGGAATTTCTCGGTTTTTGGAAAATTATCGAAGGAAAATATGTTTATGAAGAAAAAGCCGGGCGAATGATCTGGAAATTCCTCTTGAAAAGAATTACGAAATAAGCCGAAACAAATTTTTTGCTTAAAGCAAAATCTGTTCGCCGGTGCGCGGCGGAAAGCGGCGGACGATTGCTTCGCGCTGCTCTGTTCGCAGAACGACCTGATTAAATGAATTGAGCGAGGCGTAAAGCCCCAGAAATCTTTCCAGTACGCAAGCAAAAAGAAACCAGCCGCTTCCGACAAATTCATCTTCGTCAAAGGTCAGAGTCGTTTCCAAACCGCGCACAAAACCCGCGCCGATATGTCCGCCGATTTGTTTGACGACCTTTCGGCTTTCAATGCTCGTAATGCCCAAAATTTGCTTGCGCGTAACTTCGGAATCCTGAAAATTATAAAGCTGCAGAATTTCCTGCAAAGCTTCGGGCGTACCGTTTTCGCCATTGACGATTGATAAATAATTCAAATTCAGATGCGAAATCAAACGCCATTGCAGGGCTTTGCGCTGCGGCGGACGAATTGTTTCCGTCGGTTTCGTCAGACAGTGAACACGCGACAAAAGTGCGGCTTCTTCGATTTCAAAATCTCCCGTTCGACCGCCGAAGGGAAGTTTAGCGGGCAGATCCCGATTGGTACAGGTCGTTCTGATACTTATAACTTCGACCGACGGAACGCTCGGATTAAAATCCATATCTACCAAAGACAGATAAATTTCCGTTCCTTCGTCGTTCTGACGTTGCGAAGCGCGTCGCGTGGCATACCAGAAGGTTTTCTCCATCTGCTCGCCGTAAGCATGTCGAAGTGAATAAAACGGCGAAAATTCCCGTGTCGTATTTGTGCGCGGATCGGTCGTTACGACATCGTTGACCGAATAAATCTCCGTGGTTCGCTGTCGATGCACGTCCGGGACAACGTGATATTCGTATTTCTGATTTGAAAGATAGATCGGATCAGCCGTCCGGTTAAAAAGATTGACAATCGGCGTGCAGCCGAGACGAAAGGTGTTTTCCGTGACAGGTGCCTGCGGCGGCGTAATGTCTTTCAGATGAATTAAAATATCGAAATGACTGCCGAATTTTTGAGTAACGGCTTGATCGAGTCCGTAAACATCAAAAAATAAAAATTTATACGGAAACGCAAAATATTCCGTCAACAATCTGTATCCGGCAAATGAGCGTTTGGTGTAAGGCAATAACGCTTCATTTTCCTCAAACCCGACCTGTCTGATATATTCCGGCGGCAAAACAACCGGTTCGGGCAGTTTAGCCGACATATTCATCAGCGTCGAGATGGTTTTCATATTGATCGGAGCTTCCCTCGGACGAAATTCCAACGCGCTGGCGTTGTTAAAAATCATTTCGTAAAGCGGATAAATAAGCTGCGGATCGCCATTGATATAAAAACGCAGAAATTCCGGCGGCTTTTCGGTGTCGCCGATCTTGAATTCGTGAAGATTCGCATCGCCGTAACAGCGCATACTAAGGCGAATATAACTTTCGGCAAATTTTCCGCGGGCATCTTTCGGGGCGGGTGATTCGAGTGCGGCGGATTCAAGAATCATCGGCACGAGCTGAATGTCATAAGCGGTGCGAAAACGGCAAGGTGTTCCCTCGACCGGACGCGAATTGAGTTTTGCTCCGCGTTCGAGATTTTGAACGGCGGTTAATTTGTCCTTCGGATTGCCGAAAGACATTTCGACAATTGCCATCGAAGGAATCGGCGCAAGATAATGCGGATAAATAACATTGAGGAAAGATTCGGTAATTTCCGGCAGCTCGTCATCGAGTTTCAGACCGATACGTCCGCTCAAAAGAGCAAAGGCTTCGATAATCCGCTCAACGTGCGGATCTTCGATCTTTTCTTCATCAAGCAGCAGGCGAGCCGCAATTTTCGGGTATTTTTTGGCAAACTCCGCACCCATTCGGCGCAGAAAAATTAATTCCCGTTCGTAATATCCTAAAAGTTCATCGCGCATCGGCTTGTATTATAACTTGTTTAGGTGAAATATCGCTAAGACTCAAATGCCGTTCAAACTATTTTTTTATTTTTCTACAACCTTAAAATCGGTGCTTCCCAATTGCAGAACCGTATCAAAAACAACCGGTTCCGGGGTCGGCTCCATATTCAGATTAGCTTCGATTCGGAATTTTAAAGATTTATCGGTTGTGCTGATCGGTTCGAGCGTTACTCTCAAATCGAGAAATCTCGGCTCGAAATTTTTAATTGCGGTTTCTATCGCCTTCGTCATACGGGTTTGTTCAAGATGATTTTTCGCGCTAACACCCGTAAAATCGGGCAATCCGTAAACGGCAACCGATTTACTGACTTCTTCCATTCGTTCATCCATGTTTCCGAAATAGGCTCGCGTATTTAAAAGCCATTCCAAATCGCGCTGAACCGATTGCTTTAATTCCTTTAATGAATTTGAACGCGATTTCGGAGCTTCCTGCGAAGATTTCGGTTCGTAATCAATCAAACGGTCAAGCAAAGAGGGAGTAACACGGATTTCATTATCTATTCGTGACATTTTATTAAATAACCAAAGTAATAATAACCCGCCGAGTCTGACCGATTCGATGGGTTATTATAGAAGGGATTTGATAACGAAAGGTTTGCCGGGTGATAAATCCGGCAAACCTCGAGTTTAGACCGATAAGACTTATGCGCCTTGAACTTTCTTGGTATCGTAGCTGACAGTGTTGGTCAATGAAACTTTACCATCGGCTTTTTGTTGGAAATATTCGTGCGTGATCTTCGTAAAGTTGAATGAACATTGTTCGATCGGAAGACCGCCGCCTGCGCTGCCGCCGGTTTGGAATGACGAGATTACAAGGTCGTTAAATGTAACTTTGTAATATGTATAAGGTGTTCCGTCGCCACCTGTTTTGCGGCAACTTAAAATCGCCTGCGGAATGTGATTACCTTTACAGGTAGCCAAGAAAAGCTGAACGCTGGCGGTGCCGTTTTCAATTACGAAATGAAAATCTTGTAATGAAACTTTTCCGGTTCCTAAACCTGTTCCGAGTCCTGATGAGCCGGCGTTGGATGCTCCGAACGACCACGACTGAATTTGCATTTGTTTTTCGAATCCTACTGCTTCGGATTCGCCTGTGATTCCATCAATTTTTAAGTAAAAATCTTCTGCTGCCATTTTATTTATTTGCTCCTTAATTCAAAGTTATTATTTTTTCAATATGGTTTTGCCTTTCCAGCAAAAACTACTATTATTGTCTGAGCTTTTGCTCATCTAGCGAGTTCTTTCATCTCGTCTATGTTTTTAAGACGAGGTGAAAGAACTCTTTTGCGGAATTTGCAAAAATTTTGCGAAAAAAATTTGCAAAGACCTTAAATTACTTAGCCGGTTTCGGTAATTCTGCCACGAGGCGAAGTGAAACGGAAAGTTCGTCGAGCTGGAAATGCGGTCGCAGGAACGCAACTGCGCGGTATGCGCCGGGTTTGCCCGGAATTTCCGAAACATCGACTCTGGCTTCGCGCAGAGGATATTTTGCTTTTTGAGCCGCCGGAGCTACGTCATTTTCCAAAACGTAATTGTTAATCCAGCGATTCAAGAACAAATCACATTCTTCACGCGACATAAACGAACCGATTTTGTCGCGCACCATTGATTTCAAATAATGGGCGAAACGCGAAACGGCGAAAATGTATTGTAATTGTGTCGAAAGACGAGCGTTGGCATTAGCTTCGTTCGTATCATATTTTTTGGCTTTTTGACAAGACTGAGTTGCAAAGAATGCCGCATAATCCGTATTTTTGCAGTGAACGAGCGGGATAAATCCGTTGTCGGAAAATTCTTTTTCACGACGGTCTGTGATCGCCACTTCGGTCGGGCATTTCATCGCAACTTCGCCTTCATCGGTTTCAAAAGTGTGGGTCGGCAAACCGTCAACCAGACCGCCGCCTTCAACGCCGCGAATCGCCACGCACCAGCCGTGCATCGAAAATGCTTCGGTCAAACGTGTTCCCAGAGCATAAGCCGCATTTGTCCACAAGTATTTTTTATGATCCGTGCCGTCAACATCTTCTTCAAATGAAAAGGTTTCGGTCGGACGGGTCGCCGCACCGTAAGGTTCACGACCTAAAACGTGCGGAAGCGTCAGCCCGACATAGCGCGAATCTTCCGAATCGCGGAAACTGCGCCATTTCATATATTCCATTCGGTCGAAAATCTTCGAGATGTCGCGCACTTCGGTCATTTCCGAGAATGTATCCCAGCCGAACATATCCGCCGAAGCCGCGCTAAGGAAAGGTGCGTGAGCGGCTGCCGCAACTTGCGAAATTTGCTCGAGCAAAGCCATATCCTGCGGGTGATTTCCGAATTCGTAATCGCCGATCAACGCGCCGTACGGTGCGCCGCCGAATGTTCCGTATTCTTCTTCGTAGATTTTTTTGAACATACTCGATTGGTCGAACTCGAGCGCACGTTCGAAATCTTTAAGCAAATCTTTTTTAGTCGCAGACATCACGCGGATTTTCAGCTGCGGACCGGTCAAGCTGTTTTTGACAAGATGATGAAGTCCGCGCCACGAACCTTCGAGTTTTTGAAATTCTTCGTGGTGCATAATTTGATTCATCTGCGATGTCACAAGACGATCGATTTCGGCAATACGGGCATTGATCGCCGCATCCATATTTTTTGAAATCGTCAATTCACCGCTCATCACCTGATTGACGAATTCGCCGATCATATCTTTGGCACGTTCTTTTTGAAATTCATCGCGCGCCATTCTTCCTTCGGTTAAAATTTGGTCAAGCAGACCGACTTCTTGAACTTGTTCTTCTACTTGAACTTCTTGTTCTTTTTGTTTAGCCATTAATTTATTCCTCCTTTGCTCCGTCGTTTCCTAAGCCGAGTGCATCGCTTAATTCTTTTTGTTTGGCGGCATCGCCGACAATATCGTTAAGCATATTTTCCAATTTTTCGTTGCCGTCCATTTTGGAACGCAGATCGGCAAGTTTTTGACGTGCTTCGACAAGTTTGCGAAGCGGTTCGACCTGCTTAACGATTTGATCCGGTTCGAAGTCTTCGATGTCATTGAATCTAAGTTCAACGCCCAACTTACTTCCGTCATCTTGCAGTTTATTTTCAACTGAATAGGCAAGGCGCGGCTTCATACCGGACAAGACTTGATTGAAATTATCGGCATCGATTTCAATGAATTTACGATTTTTGAGCGCAGGTAACGGTTCGTCGGGCTTGCCGACAAAATCACCCATTACGCCGATGACAAAGGGTAATTCTTTTAATTCAAGCGCACCGTTGACTTCCACATCGTATGTGATTTGGACGCGCGGCGGGCGAACACGATCTAATTTATGTTGCAGACTTTCTTTACTAGGCATTTACTTATCTCCTTTTGTTTATTTTAAATAATGATTGATTTTTTTTCCTGATTAACTTTGTTGTCTTTCAGGTAATAAATAGACAAAACCATCGAAATTCTATTAATGTAAAAGATTTAATAACACAATTAGCGGTAATTGTATATATATTTTTCTTTTAACTCTCTTCTCTACCAATTTTGCTGTTCGGAATCGTCCGTTTCTTCCGATATTCCCGTATTAAAACCGAGTGTTTGACGGATTTCGGAAAGAACTGATTCATCTTTAATTACATCTTGAAGCCATGTTTCAAGCGGCATATTGCCCCATTTGATTGCCCGATTTACAAGATACGAAATCGGGCTGTGCGGCTCTGTCTTGCGAAAATAATCGGCAAGCTGTCCTAATCTTTTAAGCGCGTCGGCACGACCTTGAATTGCACCGCTTGTTCCGGGTGCGCCGCCGCCGCTTGTTCCGCCGCCAAACGCACCTTCTTCGCCGCCTTCGGTTTGCTCACCTTCCGGGAAGTCATCGGCTTCGTCAGGTTCTTCTTCGCGCTTTAAATTCAGCAGAATATTTACCTGAGCTTCAACGATTTCCAAAGCTATTTTCAAATTACTCAAACCGGGCATTTGCCGCGGATCGAACTTTTCTTCGATAACCCGGTTGATTTCTTTATATTCCGCCCAACATTCCGCGATAAGCAGAGATAAATCTTCATAAAAAGCACGACGCGATGAAGCGATCGCCTTTTTCCACAATTCCTCTGTAACTCTGCCCTCTTTTTCGGCTTGCGCTCGCAAAGTCGCATATCTTTGCTGGTCGGCTGAATCGAGTGTTTCAATATTGTCGGGAAAAACGAAGCGTTTTGAATCTTCCCAATCCAACAAATTATAACCGTTGCCCTGGGTGATCTTTGCCTCTTTTATGGCATATGACGTTTGAGTGTCCATAAAAGAGATGGCATTGGCGCGCCCTTCCATATCGCCTTCGTCAATTTCCGGGAAAAGAGTTTCCCAGAAATTTTCCTGCAAACCGCTCATCAATTTCAGCGAATCGCGCAAGCCGGCAAATTGATATTGTTTTACCAAAGCTTCCGTTAAATATGCGGCAATTTGCAAATCTTTTGACTGCGATGTCAGCGCGGGAACGGCTAAATCAACGACTTTGCGAAAATCGGCAATCTTCAAATCGGTTTGCCATTCGCCCTGAGCCACCGCCAGATCGGCGCGGCGGGCTTCCGCAATTTCATCGTAAAGCCCCGAATAACGCATATTTTCACCCGAAGGATTTTCTTCGGAAATCGGCTGAAATATGGCTTCAAGGTCAATGACCGGAGGAAATTTTATTTCTTCGTTTTCTTCGCTCATCTAAAATTTTTCCTGTTTTTATTTAACTATGACAAATCTATCGTTCTTAAAATCCAATTTGAAAATCGTAATATCGCTCGGCGCAAACGTCTGATCGGCTTTGACCGTAATGGTTTGCCCGAAACGCGGCAGTTCATAAACCAGCGGAACTGCGTAATTTTCATAATCATCATCACCGTTTTTTTTCTTGCGGTTATAAATCGCGTTGATTTCCGGTTCGGACGGACGCGGCAGAATTTCATCCGTAATATCGGACATTTTGCCGTCCTTGTACGTGTAAGCGTTTACACCCGAATGGCAAACCGGACCGCACGACGTATTGGAAATAACCAGAATCGGCGATTTGTCTTTTTTGCGAAACAGCGCAACTTCGATATAACCTTCAAATGCGCCTTCGATCTTCAAATAACCGTTTTTCAGATCTTCAATCGTCACTTTTGCCTGCATTGCCTCGCTGTCGAGAGCATTATCAGGTGCGAGTTTGTAATAATCCAAAACATTTAATTTATCATTTTTCACTTTTTGAGCTTCGGCGATTTGAAAAGCGGCAAGCATTACAAAAAGTAAAAAAGAAATTTTCCTAACCATAATTTATTCTGCTTCGTCCGATGCCTCTTCGATTATTTCGTGATTAAATTCGATTGTTTCGATGTCGGAAATCGGTTTATATCCGCCGTCAAACTGAAATGTCCGCAAACCTTCGCCGACGAGAATATCTTCGCCGACATCGCGCCAATCGCCGATTCTGCCGAGCCGAATCTGATCGTCTTCGCTTTTCCACGAATTTGCGTATAAACCCGGAAGAAACAATTCTCCGTTTGTCCCGTTAATCATTTCAAATTCGGCTTGAACCCAGTAATAATCACGCAAATGTTTCTTTTCATTGAATTTGAGCCGCGTAATTTGTTCAAACGGCAGCCACGTGTAACTGCCCTTGACGATTGCTTCAAAAACACACGATGTCGGATCGTTATAATCGCGAAAATCACTAAATTCTTCGCCGTTGATTTTTCCCGAAAAAGCCGGACGCATCTCTTCGGCTTCATCCAAAGCCTGCCGCGCCTCGCTTAATCTGCCTTCGCGGATATGATTGTTGGCAATCAGCAATTTATCAACGTATTTCGGCGGAGTCATCAAACATTCGGGCAGCATTCCGTCTTCAAAATGACGCAGACGGTCGCGCTCGGCGTGGATATTTTGTTTGTAAATCTGTGCGCCGACCATGGCTTTTACATCTTGATGACCGATCACTTCCAATTGTTTTTCGGCGCGATCCCAATTGCCCGCAAAACACGAAAGTTCAAAAAGAAACGTCCGCGCCGTGGCATCGGTCGGATTCGATTTTACCGCATTAAGAGCGTGTTCGATCGCTCCGGTTAAATTTCCCGCATCAAGCATTATCTTGGCTTCATCTACACGTTGTGTTTTTGCTTCATTCATAAGATTTTTCCTTTTAGAATTCAAAATTTACGCACTAAAAAATTACTTAAAAAATATTGTCCGGCGCACGCATATCTGTAAATAACTTCCGGTTGAAAAGATTGCCCGTCGCTTTGACTTTTGCCGTTACGGTTTTTCCGTTCAAACTGTAAGACAAATTGTATTCATCATTTTCCGGTTGCGGGTTTCCCTTATCGAAGAACTTGAATAAACCCCAAGTTCCCGGTTCTTTAATCTCACCGCCCGAACTGCTGCTCGGGGCGGCGGGCGGGGTTGCCGGAGTCGTATTGGAATCGAATGTCGTTCCGCCGGTCGAAGTCGTGCCGGATGTCGAAGAGATTTTCATAAACACGCCCGTTTCACCCGAACTTGCCGGGAAACTGAGTTTGTTCGAACCCGTTCCGTCGGATTTAACTTGTTGCCCGTCAATCGTTACTTCGACGATAGCATCCTGGACTTGACCTAAAGTAAATTCGTAATCGAATTTCGGCGTTGTTCCATCCTCGCCGTATAGAGCTTTTTGCAGACGGAAAGCGTTGTTCAGATACACGACGAATTCATCGCTGAATTTGAGTTCGCTGTCTTCATTGAGTTTAACGCCGTCATTTGTTTTTTCGAAATATTGCGCCAAACTTTCGTTAAAGAAAGTCGAAAGCGAACCGCTCTTCGGATTCAGGAAACTGGAAAGTTTCTTCAAGTCAATATCGCTGCCGCCGCTTTCAAACGGATAGCTTTTTTCGATTTCTTTGGATTCCAGACTGATTTTTTCTTTCCAGGTTTTTTCGATCTGTTCTTTCGCACCGGCTCCGAATAAATCCTTCAGATGATCGAGCGGCTGCTGGAAAAGTCTGGCAAGCGATTGTCCGGCAGTGGTATCAAAACCTTTGAGCATTCCCTTAATTCTTTCATCGGATTTTTTAAGTGAGCCGAAATTTTTATTGTCATCTTTGGCTAATTCCTGCGATACCTGTTTGATTTTAGTCGGGCTGAAACTATTAAACTCCGTAGCGACTGCGGCAAGAGAACTCTCATAGTTTTCAATCGGCGGTTTTGCTTTCTCATCTTCCTCGGTGCCGACAAATGTAAAGAGCGGCAAGAATTGACGTTCGACTTCGGTATTTCCGCCGGTGCCTAAATCCTGGCTGCTTTCAAAG
>CAYUGW010000057.1:0-12702 GCA_964444245.1 uncultured Blastocatellaceae bacterium
ATGTCTTCCGTCCAGGTCAGCGAATAGTTTTTCTTTATTGTTTTCGGAACTCCGACCGCCGGTTTTCCGAAACCGAAATACAATGCGTCGTTCGGACAGACGCTGACGCAATCCATACATTTCATACATCCCGGATCTACGACCATTCCGTATTGTTTCACTTCGGCGTGAACAATTACGTTTGAAGTGCAGGTTGCCGTGCAATGCCCGCATTGATTGCAGGCATCCGTGACGCGAATTTTTCCGGGCGCAACCTTGTCGGCGATACTAAAGAATCCGCCGTACGGACAGGCGTAAGTGCAGAAACCTTTCTGTCCCAAAAAATAGACGGTCATAAATCCGCAGATAAACAAAAAAGGAATAGCGACCGCAACGGGCGGGAAGGTTGCCCAAAACTCCGTGGTAATCAGATGGTTGGTAAATTCGGGAATAAGCGGTTCGCTCGGCGGTTTGGCAAAGAAGCGAAACACGGTCGGATAGACGAACATATAGAGCGCAACGATAAGCGGCACAAAGATCAAAAGGCGCGAACGAAAAGGTTTCGGCGTAAGTCCGATTTTCTTTAAAAACCAACCGCAAAGATCCTGAAGCGCAACAATATGACAGCCCCAACCGCAGACAAAACGCCCGAAGATGAGAGTTGCCAGAATTGCCAGTGTAAAGAAAATAAATCCCGCGTTGACCGCGCCGCTCTGAAGCGTGTACATCGCTTCGGAAGGTTCGATCGGCGAAACGGTGCGCCCCATAATAACCCACTGAACAATATGCGCGATCATCAGTACGTTGAGTGTGATAAGCACTCCGGCACGCCAGCGGCTTGACCGGGAACTGCGGATAACGTTTTTTTGCTCAGGGGAATTTTTTAAAACAGGGAGCGGAATCGACCGCTTTTTATTTACTTTCTGACTTTCACAACCACTTTTCATAATTATTGATCTCAGCTTTTAACCGGAGAGGTAAGCATAAACATATATTATAACCGACTTGAATAAAGCTCCAAAAGAGTGTATAAAAAAAGTTAGCAAATTCTGCGTAATATATTCAAAATTACAGTTAATCGTAGGGTATCGCCTAAGCGATTTGGAGTCGAAAAATTATGTTTAAATCTTTTCTTGTCACTTTGCTTTTATTTAATGTGTTCTTTAGCAACGGTTCGGGTGATGTATTAACCGGACTCAACCAAAACGGACCGGTAAACAATACCGGGACTCTTGAAAAAATGATCGTGGCAAATGGAAGTGTCGCGTTGGATATCGATTTGAATCGGCTTAACGGAACCCGCTCGCGTGCAAAAGAAACGCCTTCGAGCGAATTGCGTTTTGATGCGAAGCCCAATACTTTTTTTAAAATCATTGTTTTTAACAATGATTTGCGCGGTCCGCTGCCCAGTTCGATGGAGATCATTCCACAAAATTCTGTTGCTGTCCCGGCGAAATTGAACGCTTCTTACGGACAGCTTGTCGTTGAAAATGCACCATTCGGTGAACATTACGAACTCAATATACGGGACGGGAAAACGGGTTTTGTCTTTTTTAATATTGAAGGACACTTGTATGAATACGAACCCGCACAGAATTTGCTGCGGATTGTGGACGGACGTGTGTTGTTATCAAAAGAATTTGCTGCCGAGCTTGGTCGTCCGACCGAAGCCGGTTCTGTAATGGGCAAAATTTCGATTTCCGCAACCATGCGCCCGATTGAAGTTTCGCAGATTGTCGATGGAGAAATTGATTCGGCGGTACTTCCGCCTCTTAATGATCCCGAGGCAGGAACCGTTCCGGGTCCAGATGTCGTCGTCGGAGACCTGATCGGGCTGGCTCAATTCGGCAGCAGCAGCGGAACGCAGGTCGGACTTGCCGTGGGAACCGATGCCTGCAATTTCGGCACCATTAACCTTAATTGGTTTGCCAACCCGAATAATGACCACCCGGTCATTCCGCAAAATCTTTATCGGATGAGCGGCGGAGCGTCGAATGATGAAACCTTTGAACAAATCGGGCAATCGAGCGTCAAACACGCTTTCACGGCTTTGACCCAAAACCTTTGTAACCTCGGTTGTAACGGGGTTGGCGGCTCCAGACTCGGTTCCGGATGTTCCGATCCTTATTCAGCCAGTTTGAATGCCGGACCAAATCTCGGCTCGCGTGCCTGGATTAATCCGTTTACCGGATTTTACCCGCGAAACGATTCCGCGACACCGAATAACAACCACACGGGACATGCTCATACAGGCACATCGCACAGAATTCTAACGGAGATCAGTGACCTGAACACTTCTATAAATACCGGTGCTACCTATTATGCCGAAGCCCAGTATGTTACGCCGCATGAATATGCCTGGTGTCAGTCGAATCCCGGACAATGCAATATGTATAACAACATTTCGTATCGTAGATACAATGTCAACGGTACCGGCAGTCCTTTTACTTTTTCACCAGTTGGCGCAACGGTGCGAGCCAAACCCGCAGTCGAGGCTTGGACAGGAGCCACTCTTGTCGATATCGAACCGGATCCCGGAATCGATGGTGTTGGAATAGTTGCTTACAAAGTAACGAACCCGTCACCCGGAGTCTGGCGTTACGAGTATGCCATCTATAACCAGAATCTTGATCGTGCTATTCAATCTTTCGGTGTCCCAATCGGAACCGGCGTTACTTTGAGCAACATCGGATTTCATGCGCCGCCTCAGCATCCCGGATGGTCAGGAGATGGAACGGCGGGAAATACAGGGTTTAGCAACGCGCCATGGACTCAAACACAGACCGGCGGCGCGATGACCTGGAGTTCGGAAACGTTAGCCCAGAATCCGAATGCGAACGCAATCCGCTGGGGAACTATGTATAACTTCCGTTTTGAGTCAAATCGTCCGCCGCAGAATATGAATGCAACGGTCGGCTTCTTTAAGACGGGTGCGCCGATTACCGTTCAAGTTCAAGGTCCGAGTCCGGCTGCAGCAGTAAATGTTTCAGTTTCAGGTCGCGTTTTAACATCCGGCGGACTGGGAGTGCGTAATGCACGGGTGACAATCACAGACTCGAGCAATAATGTACGCACCGTTTATACCGGCACGTTCGGCAATTATCACTTTAGTAATGTCTTAACAGGCGGAACCTATACGATCGCGGTTACATCGGGTCGTTATACCTTTGCACCGCAGACAATTCAGGTCAATAATGAACTGACTAATGTGAATTTTTTGGCTGGTGAGTAACGTTCAAACAACTACAGACGTAACTTTAAGGCGGTCTTCTGACCGCCTTATTCATTGCTCGATGGTTTTCAAATCAGTAAAAAAGTAAAACATTGGTCTTTAAGTTTTTTTGGTTGTCAGCATTGAAAAAAAGACTGTGCCGTTCACTCCAAGCCATTTTTTTTTTGAAATTAAGAAAACCAGCAGTAAAGGATGAATTTATTATTTAATATTTGATGTTACGCAATTTTGGTATTTGTCGCTTGACGAGCGACGAATAATATAGCCTGGCGAGAATCGCCAGGTTGATTATGGTAGATGTTTCGCTCGCTGAAAGCGAGCAACAATCGCCACGCAATTATTGTTCGTCGCTCGTCAAGCGACGGGATATTTGAACAACGCTAACCTAGCGATTCTCGCCAGGCTATAATGTCAGTCACTTTCAGCGACAAAAGCCAAAAAATTGCGTTTTGCGTAACATCAGTTAATATTTCAAAATAGAAATTCATTAGCAAAAGATACACAAAAATCCCGTAATACTTTTACCAGCTTAATAAATTAAAATCAGAGGAAATTTATGGATATTACAAAGATTCCGGGAATTATGCGAAAGAAGAATTGGACGGAAGGAGCGCGTATTATGGAAACGTGGTTTTCGCGCCCGCCGTTTATCAAGCCTGCTTACAGCACGCCGCCGCATTTGGTTGATATAGATTGGGCTTTGGGTTTCGGCGCAACCAAAGACACTTATAACAAAATGATAAATGAGAGAGTTTGGGCAAATGAACCGGCGAAAAAGGAAATCAAACGCTGGCTGACGAAGCAGAATTTGCTCAATCAATCGAAAAACAGTTTTGGAGATTTAACGAAAACCGGCGAGCAACTCGAAGAAGATTATGTAAATTATCGTGCGGTCGGCAGTTACCTTTATTATTATTACGATTATTATTATTACAGCGGAATGAATGATCTGACCGCGACGCTCGGAAGATTCGTTTTGCGCGTGGCGATTGCCGGAACTGTCGAGCCGACCAGTATAATGAATCAACATAAAGTAACGGTCAACGAAATCGGAATTTATATACGCGATACGTATGATTTTGAAGGTGATCAGAGTTTGGGCTATTGGAGTGAATCGAATAATTCGGTCAGTTATCTGAATCCGCTGGCTGGCGATCACGTTTCAAACGAGAGTTTCAGAGACTGGCGAAGCGCAAATGGACATGGCGGCGATTTTTTGGTTTTTTCCAATGTAAAAAGGCTGACTGTCCTAAATCCGACGGTTTTTAATATATGATTAAGATAAGCAGCAATCTAAGAGCGATAAAGGTTTTATTTGCAGTCATTTCGTTTATTATAGTTATTGCTGTAAATGGATGTGGAAAAATGGAAGAATATGCAACTTTTAACAGCCCCGACGGAAAATATAAAATTGTAGTAACAAAAAAATCTACATTTTTCGGTAGATCACCGGGACAGGGCGGAGATTCACCGGGCGAAGTCCGGCTTTATAATAAAAATGGAGATGTCCTTGAAAAAAAGGACGTTGAAATGGTTCAGCTGGTTGAGAAAGTCGAATGGACTGAAAAAAATGTCTATATAAAACTTATTGCCGATTGGAATTTGCCTGAATAGATTCAGGTTAAATTCAGACCTTATTTATAATGAAAAAACTCGCGTGGGCAACCGATATTCATCTTGATCGCTTGATTGAGCAGGCTTATCTCGATTATAAGGATTATCTGAAAGAGTTAAATCCCGACGGTCTGATAATTTCGGGCGATATTGCCGAAGGCGAAGTCGTCTGCCGTTCGCTCAAAGATTTTAACGATTCCTTTAATTTCCCGATTTATTTCGTTTTGGGGAATCACGATTTTTATCATAGCAGTTTTGCGGAAACGGAAGAAAATGTTCGCGCATTGGTGAAAAATGCAGAGAATCTACATAGGTTGAGCGAATCGGGCATTATCCGTCTGAATGATTCGACAGCATTGATCGGTGTCGAAGGTTGGGGCGACGGGCGAAACGGGAATTTGAATCTGAGCGAAGGCGCGGCGCGCGATATTCTGGCAATAAGTGATTATAAGGGTTTGAGTCGCGAAGAAATCAAAGTGTTTTTAAACGAAAAAGGCGACAGGTATGCGGCAATGCTGAAACCAGTTTTATTGGAAGCGGTTGAAAATTTTGAAAAAGTGATTCTTGTTACGCACGTTCCGCCGTTTGTCGAAGTTTGTTTCGACCGCAGTCTGCGGATTTGCGGAGAATTTAAATTGCCGTTTTATACCTGCAAGGCAATCGGTGATATGATTTTAGAAGTAATGAACGAAAATCCCGCGTGTAAAATGACCGTTCTGTGCGGACACACGCACGAAAAAGCCGACGTGCTGATTTTGGAAAATCTGCGCGTCAGAGTAAAAGAATCAGGCTACGGAAGCTGGTGGGATGCGACGTTGATTGATTTGGATAAAGTTTGAGAATAATTGTAGAATTTAATTAAAATGCAATCGGAAGTTTTAACAATTGAAGAAGTTGCCAATTATTTGCGTTTGCCGGAAGAAATTGTTTTGCAGGAAGCCTCGCAAGGACATCTGCCCGGAAGAAAGATCGCGGATACCTGGCGTTTTTTGAAGGCGGCAATTGATGATTGGCTTAGAACTCAGGATAGCCGCGCAATCTTGCTCAATCAGTCAGGTGCTTTGGCTGATGATGAGGAATTAGATGATTTATTGGAAAAAATTTATCAAGATCGCAGTCGTTTAGAAACTTAATCAATGCACATACTCGATACAGACACTCTGACACATCTGCAAAAAGGAAATGAGAAGGTCAAAGAGCGTCTTGAAAATGCCAATGATTTTGAATTTGCTATTACAATTATCACTAAAGCCGAGATTCTGCGCGGTCGAATCGAATTTCTTCTCAAAGCGGAAGATGCGATTGCTCTGGAAAAAGCACAGCGATTTTTGATTGAAAGCGAAAAACTTTTAGAGCAAATACCGACAATCGGATTTGATAATAATTCATTATCAAAGTTTGAAGAACTCAAACAAAACAGCAAACTTCGTAAAATCGGACGGGCGGATTTGTTAATTGCAAGTATATGTTTAGCAAGCCGTGCTGTTTTAGTTACGCGAAACCTCAAACATTTCAAACAATTTCCAAATTTAAAGGTCGAAAATTGGGTAGATTGAAGTGGGATATAGATAAAAAGGAAAATAATAAAATCATGGTCGCTTCTTTTATATCAGCTATTATAGGTTTTTTTTCAGCCCTACTTATTTTCTCAATGTTTTTTATAGTGATATGGAAAGATGTTCCTGATTTAAAGAACAAAGATGATTCTATGGTCTTTGTTATAGTTTTGTTGGT
The DNA here is from genome assembly GCA_964444245.1 of uncultured Blastocatellaceae bacterium. GTDB lineage: Bacteria > Acidobacteriota > Blastocatellia > Pyrinomonadales > Pyrinomonadaceae > JAHCHG01. The sequence goes on from CAYUGW010000057.1 coordinate 6,560, forward strand.
TGTATTAGGTGGAAGCTGGTTTGCTTCCTCTATGCTTTTAGCAAATCAAACTAAATCTATTTCAAAAATAATTTCAAGAGGATTTCTCTTATGGGCAAGTGAATGGTTATTTTTTATATTTATAATAATAATGAAATTCCTTATTGATTTATTTAGCCTTTACCAAAATAAATCCTCAAATGTAGAAAATTTATTTAATTTAACATTTGGAGGAATATCATTTATTACAACAGTAGGTTTTTGTTTCCTGATGTCAGCGGCTTGCATGTTAGGTTATGGTATTACGCGCTTTTTTATGATTGAAATGAAGGCAGAAGAATCAGTCAAAGACTGTGCATATTGTTGTGAGTCAGTAAAAAGTGAAGCTATAAATTGTCGTTTTTGTGGGGCTAAGTTTTCCGGTTAATTAAACAAATTCTTTGCTTTAAGAAAAAGAGCGAATTAAAAAAACAAACCTTACCGAAACTTTGAGGGTTTTTAAGGTTGTTAAAAACGGTTTGGGTGATTCCAAGCCGTTTTTGTTTTGTGATAGAATTTTTCTTAAACAAAATACTATGAGAAAACCTGTAATTGCCGGAAATTGGAAGATGTATAAACTGCACGATGAAGCGGTTAATACTGCTCTGGAATTGAAACCTTTGGTGGCGAATGCGAATCATTGCGAAATTGTCATCGCGCCGGTTTTTACTGCTTTGAAGACAGTTTGCGACCGTCTTGAAGGCTCGAATATAAAAGTTGCGGCGCAAAATTGTGCGACCGAAACCGCGCACGGAGCGCACACGGGCGAAGTCGGCGCGGATATGATTAAAGACATCGGCGCGTCCGTCATTATCATCGGACATTCGGAAAGACGACAGTTTTACGGGGAAACGGATCGCAGCGTTAATTTAAAAACTCTGGCGAGTCTTCATTTCGGTTTGACGGCGATTGTCTGCGTCGGCGAAATGTTGCCAGAAAGGGAAGACGGAAATGCCGAAAAAGTCGTGAAAGAACAACTCGAAGGCGGTCTTGACGGTTTGACAGTTTCGGATATGGAACGTATTATAATCGCTTACGAGCCTGTTTGGGCGATTGGCACCGGAAAGACTGCCACGCCGGAACAGGCTCAAGAAATGCACAGCTTTATTCGCAAGTTTCTCGCCGAAAAACACGGAAACGCGGCGGCGGAAAACACACGGATTCTTTACGGCGGTTCGGTAAAACCCGAAAACATCAAAGAATTAATGAGCGAAGAAGACATAGACGGTGCATTGGTCGGCGGAGCAAGTCTGAAGGCAGAGAGTTTCGCCCAAATTGTTAATTACAAGTAATTAGATTGGAGTAAAGAAGTTGGCTTATTTTTTATACGGATTATTTTTTGTTTCTTGTATCGTTTTGGTCGCGGCGGTTTTGCTGCAGCCCGGTAAAACCAATGCCGGTGCGCTTTTTACAAGTAATGTCTCAAGCACCGCGTTTACACCGCGCGGCGCGGCAAGCGTTCTGTCGAAATTGACGATTATTGCGGCAACCGTTTTTATGCTTTCCGCGCTTTTGCTTTCGATGCCGGCTTTAACCGGAAATATCTCGGTTTTGCAAACGACGGGTGATGAACCTGTTGCACCCGCACTCGGGACTGATGCGAATACGGCGGTTGATACGAATGCCAATGTTGCACCGGATGCAAATACGGCAGATGCAAATGTTACGGCTCCGGCAAATGCCGAAACAGATGCCAATACGGCGGCTCCAAATACTGACGCAAACACGGCAGCAAATAATTAAATAATTCCGATACTTTGAAAAATTAAATAAGTTTTCAAAATGCTGAGGTGGCGTAATTGGTAGCCGCGCACGTTTGAGGGGCGTGTGGAGCGATCCGTGCGGGTTCGAGTCCCGCCCTCAGCACCAAATATTATAAAAAAGGTTTTTCGTATAATGCGAAAAACCTTTTTTTGTTTTTACAAATGCTTTAGGTAAACCGTTTCTAAAACAACTTAAAATTAATAGTTAAATATTTGCGCGGATTCTGCCGGAAATCATAAATCAATTTCGTGCTTTCGGTCGAAAGTTGATTGAGATTCGAGGTTGTTTGATTCAGATTATTAAAAAGGGTTTCATCGGTAAACAGTTTGCCGATTGTGCCTTTTCCGCTTTGCACATCGCCGAGAAGCGTGTCGAATTTTTCGGTCGTCGAATTAAGGCGCGCCAGCGCAACCCTTGCATCTTCATATATTTGCTCGTCTTTTAAGAATTTTCCGGCGGTTCCGCGTCCTTCGTTCAAATCGTTTGTAATGAGTTTTACGTCATCAGCAATTTCATTTAATTTTTTGGCTGAAACTCTTAAATCGGCAATTGCCGCACGGCTTTCATTATAGACTGCTTCATCGGTCAGGAATTTTCCGGCAGTTCCGCGCCCCGCACGTAAATCGCTTGAAATCAATTCCAATTGAGAAACAGTTCTGTTTAAATTGTTATAAAGTTCGGGATCATTTAAAAGTTTTCCGGCACTTCCTTCGCCGGATCGGACTTTTTCCAAAATATTTTGGAGTCTGACCATCGTCAATTTTGTTTCGCCCACCGTCGCGTCGAGATTTTTATAGAGCGATTCGTCATTGATAATTCTTCCCAAAGTTCCTTCGCCCTGATTTGCCTTGTTGAGAATTTCGTTGGTCGGAATCGAAAGTTTATTGATTTGCTGGAGAAGCTCGTTTCCGGTTTGCGTTAATTGATTGATCGAAATCGCCTCGCTCGAATCAAGCACGTCGTTTGCCGTAACTGCTGAGGCGGTTTGAGTTCCGGGCGTAATGTTAATAATTTTATCGTTTGCCAAAACCGATGTGGCAATCAATTGGGCGGTCGAATCGGTTCTGATTCGCTCGGAAATCGGTCGCCCGTAGAGCAATTGATCCACGGTCATAATCGCTTCGATCTTCGCTTCTTCCGGGCTGTCCGGCGGCAAAAGTCTGATTTCCTTGACTTTGCCGATATTAACTCCGGCAAGTTGAACTTCCGCGCCTTCGCGCAAACCGTCGGCAGTTTTGAAACGCGCCTTTAAATCCAGTGATTTTTTGAACGGGTTAAAATCGCCGGTCGAATTCAGAATCAGAAATCCCAAAACGGCAAGCCCGACCAGTACAAAAATCCCGACGCGTAATTGTTTAAAACCTAAATTTCTTTCCGTTGGTGGCATAATTTATTTTTCCTTTCACATTTATTAGAGCGATTTTTAAGTTTTCTGGTGTATTTCAAATTATAAAGAAACTCAGATAACAGTGTATTTATTTCCCGCGTAAAAACTTTTTAATATAGGGGTCTTCGAGTGCTTTTAATTCTTCATCTTTGCCGCTGAAAATTATTTTTCCCTGTTTGAGCATAATAATTTCGGTATTTATCAAACAAAGCTTTTCGCCTTCCATCTCGAATTTTACCTCGCCGTTTTCATCAATTATCGCATATTCCGATGAAAGATATTCGAGATTGTTCATTTCGTGAGTGACGAAAATTGACGAAACGTCTTCCAGATCGCGTAATTTGATGGCTAATTCGCAAATCGTACGCGCCGTCGGCGGATCGAGTCCGGCGGTCGGTTCGTCAAACATCACGATCTGCGGATCGCCGACGAGTGCGCGGGCGATGCCGACTCGGCGGCGCATTCCGCCGGAAAGTTCGTTCGGCATTTTCTCGATTGCGTCTTCCAGATCAACGAATTGCAGCATCCGGCGAACTTGCGTTTCAACCTCATCTTCTTCAACGCCTTGTTCGTGAAGCCGGTACGCGACATTGTCATAAACCGAAAGCGAATCGAACAACGCGCCTTCCTGAAAAACCATCCCGATTTTTTTGCGAACTTCCATCATTTGCGGCTCGCTGTATTCGGTGATGTCCTCGCCGTCAATTAAAATTTGTCCGCCGTCGGGTTTTAAAAGACCTAAGATAAGACGAATAATTGTCGATTTACCGCCGCCGCTGCGTCCTAAAATGACTTTTGTTTCGCCGCGTCTGACCTTAAAACTCACGCCGTCAAGAATAACCAGATCATCAAAAGAAAGTTTTACATCCCGAAATTCGATTGCCGGAACAACCCGAGTAATATTGTCAACCGCTTCTTCCAAATCCTGAATTTCGACATCTTCTTCGCGAAATTCCGGTTCGTTAATTTGTTCTTCATTTTGCGGAGACAACATAGATTTTTGTTTTATATTCGGTAACTTTTCAGGATTTTGATTATTAGTGAAAAAGTTTAAAAGTGAAAAGGTGAAAAAGTTTCGATTCTCACTACCTTTTATTTCTTTTTCAAAATTACCCGATTTTATCAAATTTCACTTGAGTCCATCAGGTATTTAAACTTTTACACTTTTTCACAATTTCACTTTTAAACTTTTTCTAAAACCCGACCTTACTCAAAAGCAATTTATTTAATTATAAGTTTTAAAGTGGATTTGTGCCAAGAAAGTGCTGCAATGCTCTTGAAATGAAAAAATCCGTAATGATAACGGTAATCGAAGCTTGAACGACCGCACTGGTCGTCGAACGCCCGACACCGACCGTTCCGCCGGTTGTGCTTAAACCTCTGTAACAAGCAATGCTGCCGATAATCAGCCCGAAAAATAAAGGTTTAATGATTCCGCCGATAATATCCTCGATGGTAATTCCGACTCTTGCCGATGAAATAAAAACATTATAATCGTGATTATAAATATAGGAAGCGACCACGCCGCCGCCGATTATGCCGGAAATATCAGCCGCAACCGTCAAGAGCGGCAGCATCGTAACAAGCGCGATTATGCGCGGCAGAACGAGCTTGCGAATCGGGTCTGTGCCGAATGCGCGCATCGCATCAATCTGCTGCGAGACGACCATCGAACCGAGTTCGGCGGAAATTGCCGAACCGATTCTGCCGGCGACCATCAGCGCCGATAAAACCGGACCGAGTTCTCTAATTAGTGTAAATGCAACGAGTTGTCCGGTTTGCCCCTGACCGCCGTAATAGGCAAGCGTCGGGTAACTCTGGAGAGTCAAAACTCCGCCCGTAAAAAATCCGGTCAGCAAAATGATCGGCAGTGAACCGACACCGATCACGTCCATTCGCTTAATCGTTTCGCTGTAATATCGCGGTTTTGAAAAAATGCTTAAAAACGCACGCGTAATCAGCAAACTGATTTCTTGCAGTTCCAGAAGTATATGTTTGAGCGGATTCATTTAATGGCAAATATTAAAAGAAAAAAATTATTTTCACAACATACTTAATTTTTTCTTTGATTATGAAAAAAACAATTTTTAAACGAAAGCGGTAAAAGTCATTTTTTTTTATTCAGGTAAATATTTGTCGAGTTGCAGATATTTACCGATTGTTCGTTTTTTTAATTTTAAGAAGAAAATCAATGTAAATCAATAATCAGTATGATTTACAAAGGTTACAACGAAGCGCGGAAAACAACAAATAAAAAAAGAGCCGATTTCAAAAAAAATCAGCTCAAAAATATAGGAAAGGAAACTAAAAAATGCAAAAACTCAGGGTCTTTGACGATTATTTTGCCGTCGAAGCGGCGGATTTTGATTTTTATTATTTAACGGACGAGTAGTTTGATTTTGTCGGCGGTTTTGCCGTCTTTGCTGATTTTCTTTTCTCCGGTTCGCAAATCTTTCGCGCAAATCACGAAATGTTGCCAATTGTTCGGGTGTTAAAATTTTTCTGACTTCATATTCGCTCATTGCCCGAATTTTAAAGACCTCGGCTTGTGCGGTTTGAACTTCTTTTAATCTCAATTGCAGATCAGTTTCGTCAACCGCATCGGCATAAATTGCCTGATCGAGGTTTCGATTTGCCAGACGAAGACGTTTCTGCGCTTCCTGCATCAGAGGTTTTCTCTGAGCATTCAGAATACGGATTTGCCGGATTTGATCTTGCGTTAAACCCAATTCACGCAACAGATTCTGGCGCACAAGCGGTTCATTTTGCGGCGGCATATTATCAACAAATTCATCCTGTGCATTGATGGCGGAAAAAGAAAAAAGCAGAAAAACCGCGCTGAATAATAAAATTGTAAGATTCGTTTTTTTCATTCTATTTTTATCCTCAAAAATTATCTCGAACCGACTTCATCAAATAAATCTGCAAGCCGCAGCGAATCGTCTTCATCATCGGCAAAATTTGTGAGTTTCGG
>CAYUGW010000058.1:0-12583 GCA_964444245.1 uncultured Blastocatellaceae bacterium
ACTCTTGCCACAAAAGCCGATTATGCTTAAACTTTGTTAGAATCATCAAACAACTTTTTTTTACACTATTATTTCTGGAGAAACAATGAAATTTTACAGCGATATTTTAGGACTTATCGGCAACACGCCGCTGGTCAAAATTAATAAATTAACAGCTCAGCAAGGCATTAAAGCGCAGGTTTTTGCGAAGATGGAAAGTCTCAATCCGGGTTATTCGGTCAAGGACAGAATCGGCATTTCGATGATCGAACACGCCGAAAAATCGGGTGAATTAAAACCCGGCGGAACGATTATCGAGGCGACTTCCGGCAATACCGGAATCGGTCTGGCAATCGCCGCCGCCGTTAAAAATTATAAATGTATCTTTGTTTTAACCGAAAAAGTTTCGACTGAAAAACTGCGTTATTTGAAGGGTTTAGGCGCGGATGTCGTCGTTTGTCCGGCGGCGGCAAAACACGGAACGCCCGATCACTACGTCGAAACCGCCAAACGAATCGCATCCGAAACGCCGAATTCCTTTTATCCCGATCAATATAATCACCCGGCAAATCCGCTCGCCCATTACCGCACGACCGGACCCGAAATCTGGAACGATACGGACGGGCAGATCACGCATTTCGTTTCCGGTGTCGGAACGGGCGGCACGATCAGCGGCACGGGGCGTTATCTGAAGGAAAAAAATCCGCAGATTCAAATCATCGGCGCAGACCCGTTCGGTTCGATCTTTAAAACTTACAAGGAAACCGGACAAGTGCCGGAAGCCACGCCTTATTTGGTCGAAGGTGTCGGGCAATCTCTCCCGGTCGGCAATGCCGATATGAAAACGATTGACCAGATTATCAACATCACCGACCGCGATTCTTTTGAAATGGCGCGGCAATTGTCGCGCGTCGAGGGAATTTTCTCCGGCGGTTCGACCGGAACAAATGTCGCCGCCGCTCTGAGAGTTGCAAAAGAACTGGACGAAAACGGTCTGGTTGTGGTTATAATCTGCGATACGGGCGAACATTATCTTTCAAAATTTTACTCCGACGAATGGATGAAGGAGAAACTTCTGCTCGAACCGCAAAGAATTACGGCGCGTCTGATCTCAGATACAAAGAGTGTAGATTCGCCGCAAACGGTTATTTCGGTTGCGCCGGACGAGATTTTGAGCGATGCTTTAGCTAAAATGAATGAAAACAGCGTTACGCAAATTCCGGTTTTGGAAGAAAATCGTTCGGTCGGTTCGTTAAAAGAAAGCCGAATTTTGGCAAAACTTCTTGAAAATCGCGATCTATTAAATGTTAAAGTAAGCGAAGTAATGGATGAAAGTTTTCCGGTGTTGGATGTTGATGCAAATTTTGATGAAGTCAAAGCGCATCTGCATAATTCGCCTGCGGTTTTAATTGAAGATTTCAAACGAATTACGGGCATCATCACAAGAGCCGACGTGCTGGATTTGCCGCGCTAATCCGGGCGAAATTCTTAAATGATTTTAAATAGTTGACAAAGCGTTTAGAATATAAAATTAGTAGCGATGACAAATGGACAAAACAATCCGAATGACGTGCCTGAAGAAGACTGGGCAATGTCCGAACCCGAGATTCCGATAAAGAAGGAAATACCGGAAAAACCGATTGACGAAAAAGCGGCGAGTTTATACGCGCCGCCCGATACCGGCGATCTGGAAGGCTGGGATATCGGCACTCAGGATGATGATTTGTCCGACGGCGAAATTTCACCGCCGCCGCTGAATTCACCGCCGCCGAATTTTAGTGAACCGACCGCATTTACACCGCCGCAAAAGGCTTTTGAAATCTTAAAACCCGTTGAGCCGCCGAAAATTAAAGACGACGATTGGGGAATTTCGCCAACTCCGCAAAATGACGGTTGGAAAATGCCCGAACCGACTTTCCGCGCAACGGAAGGCGAGATTCTGACCAAAGTCCGGCGATCTTCTTCAAAATCAAATAATGCCGCGCCCGCTCAAACTGCACCGGAACAAGAAAAATTACCGGACATTTACGCGCCGCCCGACACGCAGGAGGAATCAATCACGGAAGATTTTGAAATATCCGAAACACCGGAAAAATCCGCCGAAGATTTGGATTTCAATTCTGTAGCTCCGGCGGCAGCTTATTCAGAGCAAACGCTGCCACAAGCCTCGCCTCAAAAAAGCAAAAAAGGCTTTTTTATAATGTTGGGGATTGTTGTCGTCGGAATCCTTATTATTGTTTTATTGACCGGTGTTTTTGGCTTCTTTTATTACAAGGAAGCTATTATGAACTAAAAAAAATTGTTGAAATATAAAGACGAATACAAGTTTTGAGTTTTTAAAGAAAAAATTTATCGTGTAAAATTTAAGGAAAAGGGTAAGAAGCAAACCTGAAAATTATCTTCAGACTTCCCTTTTCTTTTTTTCTTAAAATGTCGATCGCCAGAGTAAAATTTAATGAACAGGAATTTACGTTAAACAACGGCGTAACGACGTTGGGTCGCGTCTCGGATAATGATGTTTCATTTTCCGAAGATTCGAATATCTCGCGCTATCACGCCGAGATCGAGGAGCGTTTCGGTGATTACTGGTTGATTGATCTGCAGAGCAGCAACGGGACGACCGTAAACGGAGTGACGGTTGAGAAAGAAGTTCTGCTTCAGGACGGCGACCGGATTCTGCTCGGCGGTTCGAGCGAACTTTTATTTACCTTTAAGGAAAAAGAAACAGAGGAAGAAAAACAAGCCGATGTCGCTGCCCCATCCGTTGATGCGGATATTGATGCGCCGGAAGCGGCGGCGGCGGCGGATTCAAAAGCCGAAGCCAAAGCCGCCGATGAAGTGGGAAAATCTTCCAAGCTGCCTTTGCTTTTCGGAATCGCGGGTTTAACTTTCGGTTTAGCAATAGTTTGCGTTGTCGGCGTGGTTTTATTTTCCCCGCAATGCGGAATTTCGGCAAGCGGCGCGTGCGAAGCCAAAGCGGTTATCACCAGCCCCGAATACGGCGACACGATTACCAAACCGGTTGATATCGAACTCGAAACCGAAAACGATGATTGCGCCGTCAGCGCGATTTTTATGATTGACGGAGAAGAATTTGCCACCGTCGAAGAAAAACCCTTTAAAGCCACAATTGATCCGGCAAACTTTGCCGATTTGTCCGACGGTTTCGAGCATAATCTGTCCGTCATTTTAATTGATGAAGAAGGAAATAAAATCGTTCAACCGAGCGAAGTCGCGCTTGTTTTTGAAACACAGGAAATTGAGCCGACCAAACCTGATTCAACACCGGATGACGGCGGCACAATCGCCCAAAAACCGACTCCCGATTCAAAAACAGGCGGCGGCGGAAGCGTTTCTGTAATTGACACGAAAGAAATGTCCGAAAATATTCTTAAGCAATTTTCGACCAGCGCAACTTACAAATTCGATCAGCAATTTTTAACGGAAGTTCAGAAGAAAACTTCCGAATTTGTCTCGGAAGGCTATTTTGCCCGGGCTTCCGTCTATAAGGACGTGATCAATGAGGCATTTATAAAAGAGCAAAACCTTGAACCGGCGCTCGGTTATATTCTGGCAATGAGCCGCACGCAGTTTAAGCTGCAAAAAGATGCCGCCGGCGAAGGTTTATGGCGAATGCCGAACGAATTTGTCGAAACAAACGGTTATAATGGAACGTGCGTTGACAACAAATCTTTGTCCGAACCGTCGCAAATTTGTGCGGCAAAAGCGTCATCGCTCTACCTGAAAGGACTTGCCATCGGCATTTTTGAAGGTGATGTTATTTACAGCGTGGCGGCTTTCGGGAAATCGCCGCAAGCGGCAAATATGTGGAAAGCAACGCTTCCGGCAGACCGCACGGATTTTTGGAATGTCATTAAAACGCCGCGGGAACGCGAACAAATCGTGCGCTTTTTTGCGGCGGCGGTCGTTGCCCAAAATCCGCAAAAATTCGGTTTGAAAAATGACCGTCCGATTTCGGAACTTTATGGTTTTATTTTGCAGAGTAAATAAGTTGAAATGATCGAAATAGTTTTAACATATCCGACTCCGGAAGGATCGCAGGAAATTGCGATCGAGAATGAACGAACGTCTTTCGGACGCGGAAGCGATTCCGATTTTCATTTTGACGATGACGGGCTTTCGCGCCTTCACGCGACCGTTTACCGCGACGGCGACCGCGTCTGGATCGTGGACGAAAATTCGACCAACGGAACTTCGGTCAACGGCGAAAAAGTTGCTCCGAGCGGAACGCCTCTGCGAAACGGCGATGCGATCAAAATCGGTCATTATACGACGCTCAATGTCAGAATTTCCGCCGCTAAAGCGGTTTCAAACGAAAAACCGGCGGCTCAAAAAAGCGGAAATCCGATTGCCGTTTCATCTACCGGCGAATCGGCAAATTATATTGTGCCGATTGCCGTTATTGCCTTTGCAATTTTAATTATCGGAGTTTCGGGAATTTTCGTCGCTGTTAATGTTTTTAGCGACAACAAACCGGAAATTACCAGAAGAACAGTTGACGATGATGATTATTCAACGCCCGATGACAAGGATGATAAAAAATCAAAAGATACTTCATCGAGTCCTTCACCGGAAGCAAATACCGATTCAACCGATAATTCGGGCGGCACGACGAATACGGATTTTACAAATTCGCCGGAAGCCAGAAAAGATACAACGACTATAAATCTGCCGAGCGGAAAGACTTATATGCAGATGAGCGATGCCGAAAAACGTCTGTATGTCGAGGCACGAGCGCAAAAGGTCGCCCGTATGATCGGGAATAAGAGCGGCGGAGCGATTCCGCCGGAAGCGATTACGACCATCAAAAGGTCGGTTGACGCATATGCTTCGAGAATAAATGCGAAAAGACGAACCACTTGCGGTTTCGGCGATAATTTGCAAGCGACTTTCGAAAGAGCCAGCAAAAATGCACCTTTTATCATTCGTGATTTTTACGGGCAGGGCATTGATCCGCAAATCGGGCTTTATCTGGCAATGATCGAATCGGAGCATTGCCCGTGTCTGGAAAGTCCGACCAAGGCTCTCGGTTTGTTTCAGTTTCTCGCTTCGACCGCGCCGGATTTCGATTTAGCTCCGGGAGACCGCTGTAATATGGAACTTTCTTCAAAAGCGGCGGCAAAATATATGAAAATGCTGGCGGGCAGATTCGGCACGGGACCTTTGGGAATGCCGCTTGCCATCGCCAGTTATAACAGCGGACAGGGCGCACTCAGCAAAAATCTGGAAACCGCACTCAAGGCGGAAGGAAGTCAGGAAAGAAGTTTCTGGACACTGGTTGCCAATGCCGAAAAACTTTCCAAACAATTTCAAGTCGAAAATGTTGTCTATGTGCCGAAATTTTTTGCCGTCGCCATCGTCGGTGAAAATCCGCAGGATTTCGGTATGACACTTCAGCCGCTTTCAACTTATACGAACTGATTTTATGACGGAACTTTGGCTCGAAATCAAAAATGAAGACGGCGGTGAACCCGAACGAATTCCGGTCGAGCAGGATAAGTTTATCATCGGCAGGCATTCGGAAAGCGATCTGAGCATTCCCGATTCGGTCATCTCGCGCCAGCACGTCAGTATTGACCGTTTCGGCGAAGTTTTCGTCGTTTCCGATTGCGATTCGAGTTACGGAACAACTCTAAACGGCGCGGATTTGACCGACCCGGTCGGTTTGAAAAGCGGCGACACATTAAAATTAGGCGATAAGATAGAAATAAAAGTCGAATTAATTTCCGACAAGGAAGAAGAAAAAGAAGATTCGGTTTCAGCAAGTTCGGCAAGTGCGAGCGCATCGAGCGTTTCGGCATCTTCCGACGGAGGTTCGATCCCGACGAGTTTTTTCTTTATCGCACCGATTTTCGGTTTGTTGGTATTGCTCTGTGCGGGCGGCGGTTTGTTCATCGCTTTTAGCGAAAACGGCAATGAGCGCGGTCGGAAAGATGATTATAATTATTCGACCGATGATGACGATGATGACCGCGATATAAAGAAAACGCCGGACAAAAAAGAAAAGGATTCTCCGAAACCGGATTCGACGCAAACGACTCAAACTCCGACGGGAAATGAAGTTACGACAAACGGAACGCCGCAAAACATAGAGCTTCCGCCGACACCGAAAACAACTACGGAATCGGCAAATATCGAACAAACTTCCGCCGCCTTTATGCGCCGCATCGTGCAAAATGATCCGACTGCGTTTTTATCAACCAGACAAATTCAGATTCTCGCGCCGAAAATCAATCAATTTAAATCTTCGGCGGCTTTAGCCGCCAACATTAAAGAGGCAAAAACCAATTCGGCGGAAATTTCCGCTTTGGCAAAATCATCGAATATGACACCTAACTTTTTGGCAACCGCCGCGTTAGCCAGACTTGGAAATCAGCGCGGCAATGTTGTGGAAACGGCGAAATCTATGGTCGGAGTTCTTGAAAAACTCAATCGAAGCATCGGAGTTGAAACTGCCGATGAAGCATTAATGGCGGTCGCCGCTTATAATCGAGGTGTGAACGATAAATTTCTTGAGCTTAGAAATCAAGCCGAAGCCTTGACCAAAGCATCGCAGGGCGTAACCCCCAGACAAGTCCGCACAATTTGGTTTTTATACGAAAAGAAAAAATTGACCGATGCCGAATTTGAATTTGCCCTGCGCTTTCTGGCGATTGGAACGATTACGCAAAATCCCTCAGCTTTCAGCGTCAATGCCGAAGCACTAAATTTCTAAACAGATTCTCCCAAAATGCGGAAATCTGTCTATTTTTATTTTTTTTGACCTTTTTTGCGTAAAAAATACGCGTATATTAAATGAAAGGTAAAAGCTAAAAACCAACAAATGAGAGAATCCGCCGAAAATGAATGGGTTACAGGGCAAGTAACATTGGCAATTGACGGAAATCCGATTGAAATGAAGATGACCGTTCCGGCAAACCCCGTCAAACCGCAGAGAATGCTGCCGGTTTTTCAGCAGATGACTAATTCTTTTGTCCAGATGGGCGTTAGTTCGGTCGAAGCCGTCGGCGAAAAAATTTCGTGTCAGAAAGGCTGCGGCGCGTGCTGCAGTCAAGCCGTTCCGCTTGCCGAAATCGAAGCCTACAAAATAGCCGAACTGGTCGAAAATCTGCCCGAACCGCGCCGCAGCGAAATAAAGGAAAGATTCGACACGGCATTTGCCCATTTTGCGGAAATCGGTTGGTTTGAAAAATTGGCGGAATGCGCCGCGCAACCGCACGAACAGCAGGAAAAAGTTATTTTGGAATATTTTTACGAAGGAATTCCGTGTCCTTTTTTGATTGACCAGTCTTGTTCGATTCATCAGGACAGACCGCTGGCGTGTCGTGAATATCTGGTAACTTCTCCGGCGGAAAATTGCTCGAATCCGTCGGCAAAAACGGTTAAATTAATCAGAATTCCCGTAAAGCCTTCAAAAACTTTGATGAAAGTCGGGCAAACGCGGCAGATTACGGGCGTAAATTTTATCCCTTTGGTCTTGTCGCTCAAATGGGCGGAAATGAACGAAGATAAATTTCCCGAAAAAACCGGCGAACAATGGATGGCGGATTTTTTCCAAAATTTAACGAAAAGCGAAATTCCGAAAGACGCAAAAAAAACTTGAAACATAATTTCAGTTGAAAAAGTATTGAGTAAATAAAGTAATCGAAAGAAATTTATCCGGTTTTAATAGAGATAAATCGTCTGCTATTTACTAATTACGATTTAAGATTTACTATTTACCTCTACAAGTTTATGAGCAAATACAGAAAAATTGTCTGGAATGAAGGAATGCTTCTGACTCCGCATCATTTCCAGCAATGGGACAATTATTACGAAGAACTCCTTAATACGCGCCTTCGTTCGATGATGCCGTTTGAATACGGCGTTTTGGATTTGCAGGTCAACCGCGAAGCGATTGCTAACGGCAATTTTCAGATTACGAATTGCCGCGCCGTTCTGCCCGACGGCTGGATGGTCAATGTGCCGGATGCCGAAGCCGTTCCCGATTTGCGCCCCGTCGGCGATCATTTCTCGCCCGAACAGGAAAAACTCGGCGTGCATCTGGCGATTCCGGCAAAGAAAATGGGCGAGGCGAATTATCAGGCAAACGGCGCGAAATCTAATATAAATCTGCGGTTTTTGCAGGAAGGCACGATGGTCAAAGACGAAACGAGCGGCACGAACGAACAGCCGCTTGCCTTTGCCAAAAGCAATTTCCGCATAATTTTCGACGACGAATTGCGCGACGGTTTTACGTCTTTGAAAATTGCCGAACTCGAACGCACGGCGACCGGACAATTTCAGATTTCCGAAGAATATATTCCGCCGATCTTGACGGTTTCGGCTTCGACCTGGCTGGTCAATATGCTGCGCCAACTGGTCGAGATTTTAATTACGAAAAGCGGAAGTCTGGGCGAACAGCGCAGGCAGAGAAATGCTTCATTAGCGGATTTTACGACATCGGAAGTGGCGATTTTCTGGCTGCTTCACACGATCAATAATTCGATTCCGTCAATGGCGCATTATTTCCGTTCGCCGCTCTTGCATCCCGAACCGCTTTACCTGGAAATGGCGCGGCTGGTCGGACAATTAATGACCTTTTCCGTCGAACATCATCCGAAGGACATCGTCAAATACGAACACGAAGATTTGTATTTTACGTTCAGCAATCTTTCGGCGATGCTCAGAGATTTGCTCGAAACCGTAATTCCGAGCCGCTGCGTTCCGATTCCGCTTGAAAAAACGCGCGATACGCTGTATGTCGGTCGCGTTGATGACGAGCGTTTATTAAAAGAAGCCGGATTTTATCTGGCGGTTCGTTCGCCGATGCCGGAATCGAAATTGATCGAAGGCGTTCCGAGAGTTGTGAAAATCGCTTCGCGCGACGTGATTGATTCGGTCATCGGTTCGGCGCTTCCGGGCGTTGTTTTAACGCACGCGAATCCGCCGCCCGCACCGATTCCGGCGCGTGTCGGTTTCCGGTATTTTATGCTCGACACAATCGGACCGTATTGGAACGGAATCAAAGGTTCAAAAGTTATCGCCGTTTTTGTGCCTGAAGAAATACCGGATGAAAAACTTGAAATGTATGCGGTAAAACCTTAAGTTATTTCAAAGTTTAATGTTCAAAGTTTCAAGTTTGTAATGAACGACTTTGAGCCTTAAATCTGGAACTTGGAACTTTGAAGATATGAGTGAAAGAACAGCAAAAAACGATTTAATAGCCTTTGCCGGACCGATTTTCGATTTAATTTTGCGGCTGAAAGCCGGAATTGTCGCGCCTTCAAACGAATTGCGCCCGCAAGTCGCCAAAATGCTCGACGAATTTGAAAAACGCGCCGAGCGGTATCGGTTTAATCATAAAATCATACAGGTTTCCAAATTCGCCCTTGCTTCATTCGTTGACGAAACCGTTTTAACGAATAATTTTCCGCTTCGCGACGAATGGGAAAAATACGCTCTTCAGCTCGAATATTTCGGCGAACAGCTTGCCGGAAACAAGTTTTTCGACAAACTCAAGGCGATGCTCAAGCAGATGCACACAACGGCGGACGCGGTCGAGGTTTATTATGTTTGTATGCTTTTGGGTTTCAAAGGCAGATACGGAGTTTATGAACAGGAAAAGCTTCTGGCAATTATGCAGAAGACGGCAAATGAACTCGTTAAGGTCGGAAAAATCAAACCCGTTGATCTTTCGCCGAACTGGTTGGCTAATGATCAACCGAAACCCGTCGAAAAAAAAGGTATGCCGGTTTGGGCAAAAATCAGTGCCTTCAGCGGTCTAGGAATAGCAGTTATTATATATTTGGTAATGTTTTTGATGTCAGCAAACTTCATAAATGGTGCAGTTGAAAAATTACTTCTTGGCGGTTGAGAAGTTTTCAAACAATACGATTTCGTCAAATTCGGAGTTGATTTAATTAAAAAATTTACAGCTTTAGCGTGTTTTTTCCGACTTATAAATAATTTATTTTAGTTGCGTAAATTTGTGTATAATAGATAGCTCAACTAAAAAATTTAAATTCTATCCATAGTAATTATGAATTCATGGCAGTTTTCACAACTTAGCTGGGCATTGGGAATCGGAGGTTTAATGACGTTCTACGGACTCGTCAATATGGCGGTTTGGATTCTCGGAACTCATTTAGGTTATCCCGTCGAATACCGGGTTGTAGTTATTGCATTCATCTTGCTGACGCTGCCTTTTGCGTTGATTATCGCCTTTGTTGCATCGCGTCGCAGCAAAAAGAAGGAAGCCGCCGAAGCCGCCGCTAAAGAGGAAAAAGCTGAGGAAAAAACCGATGATGCATCGTCTCCGCAGAAACTTGCCAAACCGACCGGAAACTATGACGATATAGATAAAAGCAGCGAAGAAGTAGTTCAATTCTTGAAAAGCTCGAATCTCGGCGAAGCCGGAAAAGAAGCCGTCTATTCTCTGCCCTGGTATCTCGTTCTGGGAACGCCGAAAAGCGGAAAATCTTCGCTCATTATCGGTTCGAAGCTGAATGTTCAGACTCTTCCGAGCCAACGCGAATCCGAGCAAAAATTTGTTCGCCCGACGCGCAGTATTGATTGGCGCGTCACGAGCGATGCCGTTTTTGTTGATACCGCCGGACGTTATCAAACCGAAGGCGTTGATCAGGACGAATGGGGTTCGCTGCTTGAAACAATCAAAAAACAAAGACCGAAACGCCCGCTTGACGGCTGCTTGCTGGTTATCAACACCGACCAGATTTTAGAAGCCAGAGAATCCGAAATCGAACAGATGGCAAAAGTTTTGCGGACAAGACTCGACGAAGCCATCGAACGCACCAAAATTCGCTTTCCCGTTTATATGGTTTTCACCAATGCCGATTCAATCGAAGGCTTTAGTGATTCCTTTTCAACTTCAAAACAAGAAGGCAAAAATCTGGTTTGGGGTTCGACCATTCCGCTCGAAAAAAGCGACAATGCCCAATCGCTTTTCGACAGCGAATACGGGCTTTTGCAGGATGCCATAATGAAACGCCGGCTGATGCGCTTGAGTGCGCCTTTTGCCCCCGTGCGTCAGTTGCGGATTTTTAATTTCCCGCTTCATTTCGGTTCGGCGCGGCGCAAAATCGGAACGTTTGTTTCTACTTTGTTTCGCCCGAATCCCTTTAGCGAAAGTCCCTTCCTGCGCGGATTTTATTTCACAGCTACTCCGGGAGCGCGAACCAACGCGCGCGGCGGACAGGCTGTTCAAACGGTTGGAAACACGTATTTTACCGAAAGGTTTTTCCGCGATGTTCTGCTTCGTGATAAAGATTTGGTAAAGACCTTTCAGCAGCAAAAGCAACGCGCACCGATTTTCGGCTGGTTTTTAACGGTTCTCGGAACATTTCTAACACTTTTGTTTCTGATTTTAGCCGGAGTTTCGCTTTACAACAATAAAAAATTGTTGGATGTCGCCTCGACCAGAGGCGAGAATCTTTTAAAGATTGTTCATGCGGACAAAGGGAAAAATCCGCTCGATAAAACTCCGCAAGACGCTCAGAGCGAAATGGATACGACCTACAGTTTGTATGAAATTTTAACTCAACTTGATGATTACGACCGCAATGGTCCGCCGATTTATATGCGTTTGGGGCTTTATTCCGGTGAGAAGGTCTATAAAGAAAGTCTTCTTCCGATTTACTTTAATGTCATCGAGCAGAGGTTTAGAGTTCCGACATTGAGCCGCGTCGAGGAAGATTTGCAGAAATTTGCCAAGTCGCAGCCCGTTGCCAATCCGAAGGAGATTACCGAAAAGGAAACGGATAATTTGAACAAACATTATGATTTGCTGCGGGCTTATCTGATGCTTTCCGAGCAGCACAAAGACAAAGCCAATGCCGTGCAAATTTCCAACGCTTTCAAGGATTATTGGTTTAGTTCGTCAAAACTTCCGAAAGGTTTGGAAGACAAAGCCGAAAAACAATTGAATTTCTGGGCTTCGCAGGTTGACCGCGAAGGCTTCAAACGCATTCCGATTAATGAAGATTTAGTCGCGCAAACCCGCGCCAAACTGCAAGCATTTCCCGCACCGAATAAATTTTATAAACAAAAGGTTACGGAAATAAGCGAAAAACTCGATAAAGAAGGCGGAAAGAGAATAACCGTTACAGATATTTTGAATCGCAATAGTGCGGATACGACTTATCTCGAAGGAACTTATAAAATTGAGAGTGCATTCACGATTGAAGGCTATAAAATGCTGAAAACAGAATTAGCCGAATCAAGCGATAAACTCAGTGAACCGGATTGGGTAATGGGTGAAACGACCAAAGATGCAACAACGAAAACTGATGATCTGAAAAAGGTCGAAGAACTTTACTTAACCGAATACGCGACACACTGGATCGAATTGGTCAAAGACACAAGAGTAAAACCTTATTCCAAAGATAATCCGAATTTTGCCAAGGAGTCTTTGAATGAGCTTTCATCGCCGGATTCTCCGCTTAAAGTTTTGGCAAAGGAAATTGCCCGCAACACCAATTTTTCAAGTAAAGCCGCTCCGGCGGGTTGGTGGGATAAGCTGATGAGCTACTTTGAAAGCAGCCAGGATTTAGGCACCGGCGGAAATACCGAAGTCGAACGTCAA
>CAYUGW010000059.1:0-12418 GCA_964444245.1 uncultured Blastocatellaceae bacterium
CGTTTGCGGTCTTCGGTAACAAAACCGATACCGTTTTTGATCGCGTCGGATGGTTTTTTGATCGAAACTTTTTGCCCTTCGATTAATACTTCGCCCGAATGATTTCCGCGCCACGCACCGAAAATCGACATCAAAAGTTCGCTTCTGCCCGCGCCCATCAAGCCGGAAATTCCCAAAACCTCGCCGCGTCTGACGTGAAATGAAACATCGTCAACCAGTTTTTTGTCCGGTACGTCCGGGTCAAAGGCGTTGACATTTTTTACTTCCAGCGCGATTTCGCCGAAATCGTGATTTGATTCAGGAAAAATCTCGCCGACCTCGCGCCCGACCATCAGCGCGATGACTTTGTTTTTATCGAGCGCCAGCGTGCTTTCCGTGCCGACCGTTTTCCCGTCGCGCAAAACCGTGATGCGGTCGCTCATCGCAAAAACCTCGTCGAGTTTGTGCGAAATATAAATCATCCCGACACCGCGTTTTTTCAAATCGCGCAAAATATCAAAAAGCGTGTCAACTTCCGATTCGGTCAGAGCGGCGGTCGGTTCGTCCAAAACGAGAATTTTAGCGTCTTGCGACAACGCTTTGGCAATTTCGACCAATTGCTGTTGCCCGATACCGAGATTTCCGACCGGAGTTCGCGGATCAATCGGCAGATTCAAATCTTTCAAAAGTTTTGTCGCACGATGATAAAGTTCCGACCAATTGATGATGCCGAAACTCGAAGGCTCTTTTCCCAAAAAAATGTTTTCGCCGACGGTTAATTCCTTAACCAGAGATAATTCCTGAAAAATAATGGCGATTCCGGCTTCTTCCGCTTCGCGGATCGTGCGAAATTGGTGCGTTTCACCTTTTATACGAATATCGCCGCCGTATTCGCCGAACGGATAAACGCCGCTTAAAACCTTCATCAAAGTAGATTTTCCCGCACCGTTTTCGCCGACCAGCGCGTGAAATTCGCCTTCAAACAAATTAAATGTAACGCCGTCCAAAGCCTTTACGCCGGGAAATTCCTTGGTGATGGAAACCATCTCCAGTATCGGTTTGGTCCGTTGTCCGTTGTCATCTGACTTATGCATATTTATTGAAATATTGTGTTCGTTCAAGTTTGATCTAACAAGTCCGCCAAAACAAAAATATACAACGGACAACGGACAACGGACTAAAGTTATTGCTTCGGTCTTTGAGCTTCGGGGACATTTTTGTAAACTTCTTCAAAAGTTGCCCAACCGTCTTTGATAACCGTGTCCATCAAATTGTTTTTGTCCACAACAACCGGTTCATACAAAACCGCCGGAGCTTCCTTAGTCATCGTATCCGATTTGATTTTGTCCTTGGCATCAATCGCTTCGCCGCGAGCCAGCTTGATTGCCAGATCAACCGCGCCATAAGCGAGCGGTTGAATCGGTTTATAGATCGTCATCGTTTGTGTTCCCGAGGCAATTCGTTGAAGAGCGACAATTTCCGCATCCTGTCCGGTAACGATAACTTTTCCGGTCAAACCCTGCGCCGCCAGAGCCTGAATTGCGCCGCCCGCCGTTCCGTCATTTGAGGCGACAACCGCGACGACTTCATTTTTGTTTTGCGTCAGCGCATTTTCGGTAATTTTCAAAGCCTCTTCCGGTTTCCAATCGGTGGCGTGCTGTTCGGCAACGATTTTTATCGCACCCGAATCAATCGCAGATTTTAAAACATCATTCTGCGATCTACGCATAATCATCGCATTATTATCGGTCGAAGCACCGTAAACCATTATATAATTGCCTTTCGGCGCATTTTTCAAGGCATATTCCGCCTGCATTTGACCGATCAACGGAACTTGATGCGAAACATACAGATCAATGTTATCGGAATTGATAAGGCGGTCATAGCTGATGACCGGAACATTCTGCGCTTTGGCTTTCTGCACCATCGAAGCGGCTTGCGTCGCATCCTGCGGCGCAATAACCAAAACGTCAATGCCTTGCGTCAAAAGATTATCAACGTCATTTGCCTGCCGGTCGGATCTGTTATCGGCAACCGTGATTTGACATTCGACCTGACCTTTAAGTTCATCGCAACGCTTTTTGAATAAATCGTGATCGCGTTTCCAGCGTTCTTCCCTGACCGTTGCCATCGCAAAACCGATCTTAATTACGCGGTTCGGGTCTTTCGGTGCGGCATTTGTTTGCCCTTGATCGGTTGGCGCGGTTACGCAAGCCGAGATGAAAATTCCTGCTAAAGTAAGCAATAAAAGTAACTTAATTGTATTTTTCATAAATTTTTCGGGTTTTTGAATTTTAGACTTCTGCGCTATTATGCAACAAAGTTTTATCGAATGCCAATTTTGGCGAGCGCATTTCTCGGTTCATTGTTTTGCATAAACCAAAACCAGACTTTTCCGCTGCGCAAATTTTCCGCGCCGAGCAAGGAAATTCCGAGATCGATTCCCAAAACATCTTCGGCAACCCAATTATTATGCGGATTAAAAGCATCGGCAAAACTGTATTTGCCGTAAACCTTATCGCCGTATTTTTCCTTCATTTCCTTGAGCGTCGGCAAGGCAATATCGGGCGTAAACATCAAGGATCCGGCAACCGCATATGGAACGACCGAACCGTCGGTCTGGTCGCTCCTCGGCGGTGCGCCCCACGCGACATAACCTTTTTGGCTGTCCGAGGCACTCATTCCCCACATCGTCGGAGAATACTTGGGAAAATCCTTACTTAATTTTTCGGCGAAGAACTTCTGCTGCGCCCGTGTCGCTTTAACTGAATTTTGGAAATAATCAACAAACGGCGGACGATGTTCGCGTTTGTTGCGGAAATCAACCCAGGCGTGTGAATACTGATGTATAAAAAGCGGCGGAACTGCCGCAAGATAACGGAAACCGCCGGATTCAACCCAATTTCTTTCCAGCGCATACCACGAATTCGGCGAGATCGGATTTTTCGGCGCACCGATTGCCAAAATATACAGAATCATCTGTTCGCTGTAATCGCTCCAATTGCTCCGTAGAAATCCGTCTTCCGGTTTCCAGCCGTGGCTCAAGAGATATTGATTATCCGCCAGCATCCATTTGTAATCGACTCTCTGTGAAATCTGATCGGCAAGCCGCACAATTTCAGCATCATCTGAAAAACACTGTTTGACCGTCATCACGCCGCCGAGCAGAAGTGCCGTATCGATCGAAGAAATCTCGCTGTTCCATTTTCTTTCGCCGGTTTCAAAATCCATCCAGTGATAAAACCAGCCGTTTTTATGAAAGGCGCGGTTGGCAAAAAAATCGAGCGCGTTTCGCGTTCTTTCCTTCGCCTGTTCTTTGGTTACCCAATTGCGGTCGGCGGCGATGCAGTTTCCGGTCAAAGCGAAACCGGAAGCGGCGACGCTTGCGACATTATATGACCGATGATTTTTCGGTTTGCGCGTCCCGTCTTTACCTACGCGGTCGAGCGTCAGACCGTTTTTCGGATTCGTCTGTTCCCAGAGATACATAAAACTGCGTTTAGACATATCTTCGAGAAAAGCATCGTCTTCAGGTGAAACCTGCGCTGTCGGAACGGGCGCGGCGGGCGCGGGCTGAACTTCAAACTGCATTTCTGACGAAGCGTTCGGATTTTTCGGATCGATTACTTCAAAAACGCTCTGCATTCCATTATCCGAACTCGTTCCGACGATCACTTGAAATTCGCCCGGCTCGATGACGGGTTTTAGGTTTCTGTCTAAAAATTCCAGATGTTTCGGTTCGAGCGTAAATTCGACCGTTTGTTTTTCGCCCGCCTTTAATGTAACTCTTTTAAAACCGCGCAGTTCGCGCACCGGACGCGTCACGCTTGCCGCAAAATCGTGTATATATAATTGAACTACCTCGTCGCCCGAAATTTTGCCCGTATTGGTTAATTCAACCGATACTTTTATGTTTTCGTTCGCCCGGATTTTCAGTTTATCGAGCCGCAGATTTTCGAGCCGAAAAGTTGTATAACTCAAACCGTAACCGAACGGATAAAGCGGCGAATTATCAACGTCCAGATATTTTGAAGTATATTTTTGTTCGGCTAAAAACGGGCGACCGGTTTTTTTGTGATTATAATAGATCGGAATTTGCCCGACGTTGCGCGGAAATGTCATCGGAAGTTTGCCGCCCGGATTCGCGTCGCCGAAAAGCGTGTCAACAATTGCCGGACCCGCCATCGTTCCGGCAAACCAGGTTTCCAGAATAGCCGGAGAATTTTCCGCCAGCCAATTGATCGTCAGAGGTCTGCCGTTCATTAAAACGACGGCGTAGGGTTTTCCGGTGGCGTGAATTTGTTTGACCAGATCGGTTTGCATTCCCGGCAGATCGATTTCCGAGCGCGAAGCCGCTTCCGCCGACATATCCGCCGATTCGCCGACAACTAAAATCGTAAAATCCGAATCCTTCGCCGCGTCAACCGCCGCTTTAAATCCTTCGGATGTATTGCAATACGCGTCGCAGCCTTTTTCATAACGAATCTTCATATTCGGAAACTTCGCTTTTAACGCTTCCAAAACCGTGATCGGATCAGTCGGTTGACCGTCGCCCGTCCAATTTCCGTTCATTTCGCGTTTGTTGTTGGCTAAATCTCCAATGACAGCAACTTCTCTAATCGTTTTACTGATCGGCAAAGTGTTGTTTTCATTTTTTAATAAAACAAAAGATTTTTCGGCAGCGATTTTGGCAAAGTCGCGGTTTGCCTGTTTGAAAACTTCCGCCTTTTCGAGTTTTTCATCGGCAAACGGTTTATCGAAAAGTCCGAGCCGGAATTTGATTCTCAGTACATTTTTGACGGCTTGATCTATCGTCGCCATTGAAACCTTTTTTTCCTTTAAAAGCTGTTCGCCGTATTTATTGTAAAGGCGCGAAACCATTTCCATATCGGTTCCGGCGTTTAATCCATACATCGCGGCGGCAGGTTCGTCATTTGCCAGCCCGTGAAACATCAGTTCCATCACAGCCGTGTAATCGCTTAGGACCAGACCGTCGAATTTCCATTCCTTTCGCAATACGTCTTTTAAAATAAAAGGGTTTCCGGTTGCCGGAACGCCGTCGAGATCGTTAAACGAAGTCATAAACGAATCAACACCGGCATCGATCGAAGCCTTAAACGGCGGAAAATAAATTTCGCGCAAACTTCTTTCCGATAAATCCGTCGTATTGTAATCGCGCCCGCCTTCCGCCGCGCCGTAGCCGACCCAGTGTTTGGCGGTTGCCAGCACGCGATTTGATTGACTGTAATCATCGCCCTGAAACCCGCGCACACGCGCAAACGCGATCTTCGAGCCGAGAAAAGTGTCTTCGCCCGCGCCTTCGATAATGCGTCCCCAGCGCGGATCGCGGGAAATATCAACCATCGGGGCAAACGTCCAATGAACTCCCGCCGCGCGTGCCTCCGCCGCCGCAATCGCCGCCGATCTTTCCATCAAAGCCAAATCCCAACTCGCCGCTTCGCCCAAAGGCACGGGAAAAATCGTACGATAACCGTGAATCACGTCAAAACCGAGCAGAATCGGAATCTTCAAGCGCGATTCGAGCGCGGCACGCTGCAGTTCATTGGTCATTTTCGCCCCGCGCACGTTCAAGGTCGAACCGAGCAGACCTTTTCGAGCCAGTTCGAGATGTTCGGGACGGAATTTACCGTTTGCCTCGCCGTCGAGTTGTTGCAATTGCCCATACTTTTCGGCTAAAGTCATTTGTGCGAGAAGCGCATTGATTTTACGTTCGACCGCTGCATCTGTTTGCGCCGAACTCGAAACGGGAAAAAGTTGGAGTAAAAGAAGAAGAAGTATGATGACTACTAAATTCAGTTTTATGTTATTTATTTTTCTATTTCTCACGATTTTCATTTTTTCTTGTCAAAGTGTTTCTGCTCAAACAAAAACAGTTCCTGAACTACTTCGAGAAGCTGTAGTTAATTTACAAAACGGACAATTAGACGAAGCCGAATCCATTTTGCGCCGAATTACTAAACTTGCGCCGGCAAATGTTGATGGACACAATCTGCTTGGAATAGTTCTTGACCAAAAAGGCAATCTGAAGGAAGCAGAAAGTGAATATCGTCTGGCATTGATATTAAATCCCGATGCTGTTTCACCACTTGCCAATCTCGGCATTTTGCTGGCGAAAACAAAAAGGGAAGCCGAAGCAATTCGGACATTTGAAAAAGTTCTCCAAATAAAACCCGGACACCCGCAGGCAATCGTAAATCTCGGCTTTCTTTATAATTCAACCGGAAATTACGAAAATGCCGTTTTGCTTTTAGAGAAAGCAAATCAATTTCAAACACGCGATTTTGAGATTTTATACAATCTCGGAACTGCTTATCTTCAATTAAAAAAACTTGATGATGCGAATAATTCGCTGACACTTGCCGCCGAAATCAATCCCAACAAAGCCGAAGTTTTTTATTGGCTTGGAATGATTGCTTTTGAACAGAACCGCGATGAAGCGGCAAGCGATTTTTTCAACAAAGCCCTTTCGATCGTATCGGATTTTGCCGCCGCCAATTTTATGCTCGGCGAACTTTTTGCTAAAAATAAAAATTATGCCGCAGCCCGGTCATATTACAAATTAGCTTTACAAAAAGATGACACAAAAGCCGTTTATCATATCAGGCTTGGCGGAATGTATATTTTCTTAAGCGATTTCATAACCGCTCTGGATGTTTTTCAGAAAGCCGCCGAAAAATTTCCAAAAATAGCGGAAATTCAATACTATTTGGCAATTATTCAGCGCGGTTTAGGTGATTCCGATCCGGCTTTGGCGGCACTTCAAAAGTCACTTGCTCTTAATCCGAAATACCCTGATGCTCTCGCGCTTTTCGGCTCGATAAAAATTGACAGAGCCGAATTTGTCGAAGCCGAGAAATATCTGCGTCAGGCAATTTTACAAAATAAAAATCACCTCAATGCTCATTTTGATCTCGGACGGTTGCTTGTCAAACAGCGAAAATATGCCGATGCTCTTACAATTCTGCAACGATCTGTAAAACTCGCACCTGAAAATGCGGATATTCGCTATCAGCTTTTTTTAGTTTATACGCGATTGGGCAGCAAAATTGAAGCCGAAAAAGAATTTGAAATTTTCAAAAAATTGAACAAAAATGTTAAAAAATGAAGGGAAGAAAATATAAAATCTTCCTTCCCTTTTTTAGACCTATTTAGAAAGAAAACCGAATTTGCAGTTCGCCGACTCTGCCGGATAAACCGGTAGTTGCTGTAGCAAATTGATTCAAGGTAATTCGTGTCGGGTCTGAGTTTGAATTAAAATGAGCTAAATTCAAAGTATTAAGAATGTTAAAGAAATTAGCCCGCAGATCAATTGCCGTATTTTCACCCAAAAACCCTAAGCCGCCCAATTCGAACCGTTTAATGAATGACATATCCAATGACAAATATTTCGGACCGCGGAATGTATTTCGTCCGATTCCGGGTAGATTTTCGAATGGATTATTTCCATTAAAGTCAATATTGAAATGTTGAGTTCCGCCGCCGGGAAATAAACCACCCGGTTGAAGGAAATTTTCATTCGTGTTAGCAAGCGGTCGCGTTCCGTCATAACCGATCGGACGCGGATCACAGAAACTTGCGCTGTTCGATGTTGCACCGTCCAGGCATCCGAAAAGTTTCGGTGTCCACGGAAATCCGGTGTGGTAAGTAAATATGCTTGAAATCTGCCATCCGCCGAAAATAAAGTTTTGTGTTAAACCCTGCTCATCAATCATCGGACCTCTGCCAAACGGAAGTTCCCAAATGCCGGCTACCGTAACACTATGTCTGACATCAAAATCCGACGGACCTCGTTCTTGTCTTTGGTCAACCGGAAAACTTTGATTTGTGCAGGCGCAAGGCGATTCAAATGAAGTAGTATCCAAACTCTTTGCAAAACGATAATTCATATCAAAGGAGAATTGTTTGAGAAATCTACCTTGAAGACGTGCAATCATCGCATTATAACTGGAATTTACATCGGGGCTCGCAAAAAACGCAGCACTGATATTCGGATTTCTTGTGGTCATAATGTGGAGCGGCAGAATTCTAACAAAATGCCGTCCCAGACTTCCTTGATAACCTACCGTTGCAACTAAATTATTAGGAAGTTCATACTGACCTTCGAACGAGTATCTCATTACATACGCCGTCGGTAAATCTTGGGGCGCACCGTAAATTTCAACTGCGCCGTTAATCGGCAAACCGTTTGCCGGATTAGTTCCGCCACCCAAATCCGGGTTAGCCGGATAACCGAGAATAGAACCGTCGCTGCTTTGAACATATGTAATTTGTCCGTCAACAAAGGGAGTGCCGAATCCGTCGGTCGTTCCGTTTGTTCCGCAACAAATATTAAATAAACCGCCGTTTGGGGGATTGCGCCGGGCATTTGCCAGTAAAGCATTGGGCAATCGGTCATAACCTAATCCGAAACCGCCGCGAAATACTAACTTACTTTTGAAGTTTTCAGGACTCCAGGCAAAACCTACTTGCGGACCGAAATTGTTGTAATCTTTCTCAAATAATTGTTTATCAGTTGATATGGTCGCGCCTGCCAAACCGAAGTTTGAATCCAGAAGCAAATTACCCAAAGTTCCGTCAGATGCTGTAACAGGTGAATAATATGACCACCGCAAACCTAAATTTAAGGTCAGATTGGGGCGGACTTTCCAGTCGTTTTGAGCAAAAAATGCCAATTCGCTGGTTGTGAATTTCGTGTTGTTCGCCGAAGGTTTTCCTTGCAAATCTGCGGCGATAAATTCAAAAATAGGCGTTCCGTTTGCAAAATTCCAAAGATTACGGAAAGAATAAAGCGGTCTTGCCCCGCCGATTTCGCCGTTGCTGTTTAAATCCAGCCGATAGCCGCCGCCTAATTTCAAAACGTGATTTCCCCAAACTTTTGTCAAAATATTATTGAAATCTAATTGTTTCTCGTTAATATCACCCGGAGTATTTAATCCCTGCGGAAATCCGAATCTAATCCGATCACTATAAATACCCTCGATTTCAACTCTTGGTAAGCCAAAATCAGCATTGGGATTAGACTCGATTTCATTAAAACCCCAACGGGTAATATTAAATCTGGCTTCATTAATCATTGTCGGGGAAATCGTTCGTTTATAAATCAAACCTACAGCATACGAAAGACGTTCTGAAATCACATCCGATGACGGACGACTTTGTGCAGCACCATTGGAAGTTGTTGCCTTATTAGGTACGAAATAAGAACTGATAGTAAAACTGTCTTTTGGGGTCGCCTGATAATCAATTCTCGTATTAAATTGATTGCCCCTGAATTGATTGAAATTACTGAGTTGCGCCCATTGAACATCGGGAACACCGTCGAAAATATAAATCGGATCATTGAAAGTTTGAACATATGTTCCGTAAGTTCCAACCAGTGAACCGAGATCCATACCGTTTCCGACAACCTGGCACGGAACGAAAATACCGTCACAGGTTGCAGGTAAAATCTGTGAAACTCTGGGTTCAATTCCGCTTAGTGATAAAATATTTGCTGTTACCGTGCCGGCGCGGGCAGCAAGAACTTGCTGGCGAAATTGCGGAGTTTCTATTAATGATCTAAAAGTACTACTGGAATCTTCTCTCAATCCTTCATAAGCAAAAAAGAAAAATAATTTGTCTCTAACGATTCGCCCACCAAAACTTCCGCCGTAAGAATTAAATTTTCTTTCAACCCGCTGCGGACCGCCGGTGTTAAAAGTTCCGATATTTCTCGGCATTGTGTTAAAAGCATTTAATGATGGATCGTTATATTTATAAAATGCACTGCCATGCCATTGATTCGTCCCATTTTGTGTAACGACTTTGATTTGTGCGCCGCTGTTACGACCATCTTCAGCCGAATACGTACTTGAAGTCACTTGGACTTCCTTGACGCTTTCCTGACTCGGTGTGATTACAGCTCCGCCGCCCCACGTTTGGCTATTGACGCTCGTGCCGTCAATTTGATAATTGTTTGCTGAAACGCGCTGTCCGTTAGCTGAAATCGGTTGGACATTTTCGGTCGCAAAAATAGAGTTGTTTGAACCACCCGGACCACTTGTATTAGGCAGCCCGACCGAACTTCCGCCTGCGCCTCTTGCGCCTGCACCAAAAACCCCGGGCGCAAGCCGCGCCAATTCATATGGATCACGTCCCGCTTGTGGAAGCTTTAAAACCTCTTCTGTAGTAATTGTTTTTCGAATATTCGCATCTTCAGTTTGCAAAGGAGCTTCATCGGATTCGACTGTAACTATTTCGGTGATACCTCCGATTTCAAGTTGTCCGTCAACTCCTCTAACAGATTCAGCCTCAACTCTTATATTATCAACAAGTGTTTTTTTGAAACTGTCTTTTTCGAAGGTAATAGAATAATTTCCCGGAGCAAGACCGGAAAACCGATAAAATCCATCATTGCTGGCAACAGTTTGCTGAGTTTGCCCGGTTTCTTTATTAGTCAGAGTGACAGTGGCATTTGGAACTACAGCACCCGCACTATCTGAAACCGAACCCTGAATGCCCGCCCTAAACTGAGCATTGGCAATTATGGCAAAGCAGAATATTAGAACACTGCAAAACAAGGAACGCAATAGATTAGTTAACCCTTGATTCATTGGAAAATCCTCCACAGTAATTAATTTAAACTTAAGATAGCGATTTGTTGCCGGAACGAACTAAAAAAAATACAACCTCGGTAAATCGTTTCAGTAAATCGTTTTAGTAATGTTACAATACTATAACAAGGAACAAATTTTAGTCAACAAAAATGTAAGATTTTGTTAATATTAAAGGAATAAATGTTTGTAAAGTCTTGTTTTGAAAGACGAATGTGTGCGAAACTTACGGGATGCCGGAATCGGAAAACCAAAATAAAAACGAAACGGAAGCAAACGGGAAGACAAAACCTAAATCGGTAAGTCTGAAAGATGTTGCGTCTGAAGTGAAATTGTCGCCGACGACCGTTTCGCTTGTTTTAAATTCGGCGCCGACGGCAAGTTCGATTCCGCAGGAAACACAAGACCGGATTTTTGAAGCGGCGCGGCGGCTCAATTATCGTCCGAATTATATTGCCCGTTCGCTTCGCGCTCAGCGCACGCATACGATCGGCGTTTTAATTCCCGAGTTGAGCGGCGGTTATGCTTCGATGGTTTTGAGCGGTGTCGAGGAAAAACTGCTTGAAAAGGATTTTTATTATTTTATCGGCAGTCATCGTCATCAGGACGAGTTTATCGAACGTTACTTAAGATTTTTTATCGAAAGATGTGTCGAGGGAATTTTAGCGATTGACACGCCGCAAAATCACCAGACTTTTCTGCCCGTCGTTTCGATTTCGGGACACGATAAAACAAAGGGCGTAACAAATATTGTCCTCAATCACGAAAGCGCGGCGCGGCTGGCGGTCGAACATCTTTTTAATCTCGGACATCGTAAAATTGCCGTAATCCGTGGACAGGAATTTAGTTCGGACACGGCAATTCGCTCTAATTCGATTCTGGAATCTGCCGCAAAACTCGGACTAAACATCGAAAACGCACTTGTTTCGCAGCTTGTCGGCAACGATCCTTCGCCGGAAACGGGATATATTGCGGCAAAAAAACTTATTGCCGGCGGCGAAAAATTTACCGCGCTTTTATCTTTTAACGATATTTCGGCAATCGGCGCGATTCGAGCTTTAAAGGAAGCCGGTCTGGAAGTTCCCGAAGACGTTTCGGTGATCGGTTTTGACGATGTTTCAGAAGCCAAATTTCATAATCCGGCTTTAACGACAATCCGCCAGCCTCTCAAGCAAATGGGTGCTTTGGGAGTCGAACATCTTCTGGAAAAAATTCACCATAATGTTGACGAAGATATTTTCAGAGATGTTACGGTCGAGCCTGAATTAATTGTTCGCCAATCAACCGCAGTTGCCAAAAATTAGATTAAAAGTTGATTTCCGCTAAAACCGGAAGATGATCCGAAGCCCATTTTCCGTCCCAAATATCGGATAAAATCCCGTGTTCTAAAACCTTTATTCCTTTTTTTACGAAAATATAATCAATTCGGCGATTCGGAATCAGTTCCTTAAAACCACTGAAGGTCGAATTTCCGCCGAAATGTCCGTTTCGGCTTTCATAACGCGCGTCTTTTAATTGAAGTGTGAATTTTTCCGCCGCTTTTCCGGTGAGAATTTTGTAGGGAATCGAATCTTCGACGACATTGAAATCTCCGGTTAAAACAAAAGGAAATTTATTTCCCGCGATTCTTTCGATGTTTTTAAGAATCAATTTCGAACTTTCCTGACGAGCTTTTTCGCCGACGTGATCGAAATGCGTGTTGAATTGAATAAAAGTTTTTTTGGTGAATTTATCCTCGAATTTTGCCCACGTAACAATCCGTGTAATTGCCGCATCCCAGCTTTTGCTGCCGGCGGTTTCGGGAGTTTCGGAAAGCCAGAAGGTTT
>CAYUGW010000060.1:0-12174 GCA_964444245.1 uncultured Blastocatellaceae bacterium
GTCGTCAATGAGCGCGCCGTGTTTTTTGTAGAAATTGATCGCCGGAGTGTTCCAGTCCAAAACCTGAAAATCCATCCGCACCGCGCCGCTCATTTTTCCGATGCTGGCGATTGCCCTGAGCATTTTTTCGCCGAGTCCGATTTTTCGATAATTTTCGGTAATGTAAATGTCTTCGAGATAAACGCTTCGCTGCCCGCGAAAGCTCGAAAAATAAGGAAAAAACAGCGCGTAAGCCACCGGCGTTTCACCGTCAAATACGATCAATCCCTCGACAAAAGCATTTTCGCCGCACATCGCATCATTTAAACTCTCCGGCGTAACTTCGAGTGAATGCGTCAAGTTTTCAAACCCGGCAAACTCCGTCATTAATTCCATAATCGCGGGAATATCTTTTGAAGCTGCTTTTCTAATTTGAAGATTCATTTTAAATATTCCACGCAATTTGGCTTTTCAGGCGCATAATCGTTTTATCTTTACCGAGTTGTTCCATTGCAGCGAGCATCGAAGGTCCGACCGCTTGTCCGGTAAGCACAACTCTTGCGCCGTTTAAGATAACGCCGAATTTCGTGCCTTTTTCTTCGCAAAACCGGCTGACAACTTCGTGAATCGGGTCGTGCGACCAATCTTCAACCGGTTCAAATTTTTCGGCTAATTCGGGCAGCCAAACTTTTAAATCGGGGAATTTTTTCAGATTTTTCTCGATTGCCTTTTCGTCGAAATCGAAATCTTCGCTGAAAAATGCGCGTCCCTGCCCGGAAAAATCCTTGATCGTATAAAATCTTTCGCGGATCAGATCAACGGTTTTTGCAAACCATTCCGCATCTTCGTCTTCATATTCCTCGCGCCAGAGCTTTTCCGATTTTAATTCTTTAACAATATGCGGCAATAATTCTTCGAGCGGCAAGGTGCGAATATATTCGGCGTTCATCCAAATCGCTTTATCGTCCGTCCAGCGTTTCGGGTTGTTTAGATCGAAATTAAAAGTCGCGTTCGAGCGGTGAATTCCGCCGAGAGAAAATTTTTCGGTCAGTTCTTCGAGCGAATAAATTTCCTGTTCTTCGCCCGCCGACCAGCCGAGAAGGGCGAGAAAATTGCGAAACGCTGCCGCTAAAAAACCCGCGTCGCGGTAAGTCGTCATCGAAGCGATCTTGCCGTGAGTTCGTTTCGAAAGTTTTTTTCCGCCCGGCACTAAAATCAGCGGAAGATGCGCGAAACGCGGCGGCTGTTTGCCGAGTGCTTCGTAAATTAAGATCTGTTTATGCGTGTTGGTTAAATGATCCTGCCCGCGAATTACGTCGGTAATTTCCATCTCGATGTCGTCGCAAACGACCGCCAGATTATAAAGCGGATGACCGTCGGAGCGAAGCAAAACAATATCTTCGATCTCTTCATAATCTCTTTCCTGAAGCCCGTAAACCCCGTCTTCAAAGGTAGTTTTTCCGGTTTCGGCGACTTTCAGACGAATCGCAAAAGGTTCGCCGGATTCGGCACGTTTTTCGGATTCTTCCTTTGATAAATCACGATAAACATTGTCGCGCGCGCTTTTTTCGCCTTGCGCCGCCCGCGCCTTTTCGACGATTGCGGCTTTAATATTTTTGTCACTCGGCTCACCTTTCGGCGTAAAATCACGATATGCCTTGCCTTCTTCCAGAAGTTTGAGCGCAGCGGCGCGGTGTTTGTCGGCGTTATTCGATTGAAAAACGATTTCCTCGTCGTGCGAAAAACCGAGCCATTCCAAACCTTCCAGAATCGAGCGCGTTGACTCTTCGGTCGAACGCTCAATATCGGTATCTTCGATTCTCAGAAGAAACTTTCCGCCAACTTTACGGGCATAAAGATAATTAAACAGCGCGGTTCGGGCGGAACCGATGTGCAGATAACCCGTTGGCGACGGGGCAAATCTAACTCTTGTTGTCATACAATTTTTATGAATCAATAAAATCGGAATCTTCAGTTTCGGTTCTGCCGTCAGCCAGCGCAAATAATCTTTGATAACCGGCTTTTGCTAAAATCCAGCCTTCGCGTCCCGATATTTTTATAATTAAATCTTTTATTTTGCTGCGATTAACCAAATCCTTGCGACTCAGTAAAAAAATCGCATCTTCCGTATCCTTGAAGCGTCCGGCGATATATTTCAATATTACCAACCATTCAGGCGAAATTATCGGAATTCCTTCCAAATAAACCGCGTCTTGCAAAGCCCGATCGTAATATTTTTTCGCTTCATCGCGGCGAATTATCCAATCAACCGAAACTTTTTTGTCGCCGGTTTCAACTTCGTAACGCACACCGCCTTGTTTCAAATGTCCGAGAACCGGCGAAATATTCAGAAGTTTATCGGCAATTATGTCAACATCTTTGGTCAGACGATCAGAGCCGTAAAGGTGCATTGCCAAGCCGCCGACCAAAGCCCAGCTAACTTCGTTTTTTCTGGCGATTTCGCCGAGTTTTAAGGTCGCTTCCAAACCCGTTTTGGTATCAATCATCAAATTTTCTTTGTTCTGAAAAGTTTTCTCAATGATTCTTCGGGCTTCTTCGCTGATGATGTAATCTTCATCGCTCATAAACTTCTTTCATATATTCAGCGATAGTATTCGGCATATTTTCGGAAAACAAGTTTGGTTTGGGATTTTGAACTGCAAACTTTCAATTGCAAAAACACGAAAAGCTATCAAACCCGAAATTTGATAGCCGAAAAATCCAAAATCTAAAATCCGAAATCCAAAATCAAGATGGCGGAGACGACAGGATTCGAACCTGTGGAGGGCGATTAACCCTCAACGATTTAGCAAACCGCCGCTTTCAGCCGCTCAGCCACGTCTCCGTTTTGCTTTAACTAACAAAAGCATTTTTCATTCTAGCAACGGAGCAAACTTTGTCAAGCGTCCGCGCATCACATAAGTCAAACTTTTTAATCTTTAGCTTGACACGATTGAGTTTTAGACCGAAAATACCTAAGATGTCTGTAGTTTGTCTTTGAACATAAATATGTAGTTTTTATTTAATGCGCTAAATTTTTAGCACTCCGAACAAAAAGTTCTCCCTGAAGCTTGTTTGGCAGGAGGCAGCTTTTTCAAATGGTTTCTTCAGTTTTGCCGATAAAAAATCTATTAAAGCCGATTTTAATTGTACTGACCGCTTTTGCCGCAGTATTTGTTTCCGTGTCTGATGCGGAGGCTAAAGTTGTCGTTCAGAGCAACGGCAAACTCGGCGTAATTAAAGGCGTAGTGCGCGATAAATCCGGCAAACCGATTGCCAAAGCCTCGGTTGCGGTTTTCCGCGTCGGCACGTCGAAACTTTTGAAACAGGTTTTCTCGGCTTCCGACGGAAGTTTTTTGGCAAAAATCTTGCCGGGAACTTATTCGATTCTGGCAGTTGCCGAAGGTTTTAATCCGATTTCGTATTCGGAAATTGAAGTCAGCCGCTCAAAGGAATTGGTTTACAGATTTAATTTAGAGCCTTCCGGCAAAGGAAATACCCTGCCGGAGAAAAAAGCCGACCGAAACAGTTCGAAATATCCGATCCGTTCCGGGATTCTTCGCCGTTCGATTTATCAGGTTGACGAAGGCGATGCGCCGGTTGATGAACTCAAAGCCGATGAAAAAGTAGATGAAAGTGCGGTAGCAGATACCGGGATAACTCTTCAAACCATTGAAATTCCCGACGAAAGAGAAGAAAAATCAAACCGCAAAGGTCAAACGGTGGTCGAAACATATTTTGCGAGTTCGGATGCTGAAAATTACACGGGGCTCAATTTTGCCACGCTTTTGCCGGTAACCGATAAAACGAACGTCGTGATTGCCGGACAAACAGGAACGAGCGAATCTGCCCCGAATCGGCTTGAAACCGCCGTAAATGTTCGGGCAAATGATAGTCACAATTTGCGCTTTAAGGGTTCGGTGGCAACTCTCGGCAAAATAAGATCGGGCAAAGGGGAAGAATCGCTCGGACAATTTTCTTTTCAGGCGCTCGATGAATGGAACGTGCGCGAAGGCATAATTTTGGTTTACGGCTTTGATTATTCGCGCTTTGTCGGCGGCGGAGATGAATCTTCGATCAGCCCGCGATTCGGTTTGCAATTCGATATAAATTCAAAAACACGTTTTCGCTCCTCTTACACGACCGCCACCGAAGAGAGAACCTGGCAACGGGCGATTGAACTTGAAAATTCTCAAGTGCTTTTCCGCGAACCCGTGGCAATGCAGGATATTGTCATTGAAAACGACAAACCGCAATTAAATAAAAGCAGTCGGCTCGAATTCGGTTTAGAACGCGTTTTAGACAATAAATCGAGTGTCGAAGCAAACGTATTTTTTGATGCCGTCAACGGTCGCGGAGTCGGTCTGGTTAACTTGCCTTTTGATTCACTGAGCGGTGAAGGATTCAGCGAATTTGTTGCCAATCAGCAAGGTAAAGCGCAAGGCATCAGGGTCGTTTATACGCGCCGTCTGAACGGAATTTTCAGCACGTCGGCAGGTTATGCCTTCGGAAACGGACAGAAATTGTCGCCGGAAGCCGTTTCAAATCCGGCGAATGTCTTTGAAGACGATTTTTTCCAAACATTTATCGGGCAATTCGAAGCCGATTTTAATAGCGGGACAAGCGTCAGAACAATTTTCCGGCTTTCACCGCAGGCGACGGTTTTTGCCATTGACCCGTTTGCCGGGAGAATGGCGATTTATGATCCGGGTTTGAGTGTTTTGATTACGCAGTCTTTACCGAGTTGGGGTTTGCCGATTCGCGCCGAAGCAATTATCGATGCGCGAAACTTGTTTGATTTTCAATCGATTGTCAACGGTGGTGAAGAAGGTTCTTTGCGGCTTAATTCGCAAAGACGAATCTTGCGCGGCGGAATTTCGGTGAGATTTTAACTCCGGTGCAAACTCAAAATTCTTAAATCCAAAGTCATAAAGCATTTGACTTTGGATTTTTTTGTTTCCAAAATCTTGGATTTTAATTAAATTTTTGAATAAAAATCCGGCTATTAAGCATTTATAATAGGCAGAAACACGATATTTCAGTTGATTTTGATTAAAATCGGTTAAAGAAACGCTTGGAACAAATTTTGCGTTAAAAAAAACGGCAAATTGTGTCTTAAAGAATGAAAGGGAAGATGCTGACAAGTTGGAGTTTGGTGTGGCTTCTGGCAACCGTGATATTTGTTGCCGGCGGCGCACTCAATCTATATCAGCGTTCCTATCACAGCTTGCCTCCGACCGACGGTGTTATCTGGACGCAAAAAGCGGACGGAATTTATGCCGAAAAGGTTTTCCCCGGGTTTGCGGCTTCGCGTGCCGGAGTTGCGGTCGGCGATAAATTAATCGGAATTAGTCTCAATGATGAAAAATTTGAAGAACTCGAACTGACATCGCCGAACGATATTCAAATTTATCTCGAATCGGCAGGTGTCGGCGGCACGATAACATATCTATATCAACGCCCTTCATATTCATTTGCCAACAATTTCTATTACGCCGATCTGATAAATATAGACACTCTGCCGCGCTGGACGGCTTCGATGATTTTACTGACATTCGTTGGTTTTATCTGGCTCGGAGTCGGGATTTTTGTCTTGTTCAAGCAGGGCAGCCGTTCTCCTTTTGTCCTGCATTTTGCCATTATCTGTCTGGCGGCGTTTGTTTTTCACGTTTACCGACCGCTCGGTTTGGGCAAAGATTTCGATCTGGCGGTTACTATTTTAGACGACATTGCCTTTGCCTTGTTTGTGCCGCTTTTTCTGCATTTCTGTCTGCGTTATCCGGTGCGAAGCGAGGTTTTCGATGAAAAACCGTGGAAAACCTACGCGCTCTATGTACCCGCCGTTTTAATCTCGATTGCCAGTTTCTCTCTTTCCCTGTATTTTTATCTGATTCCGCAAGACTCAATTGTTGCTCAAATTTCCGCTTTGATCGGTAAATACGATCTTTTCGGAGTTTTATACATAAGCAGTTTTTATCATTTTGTTGGCGGTATTTCGGTCGGTGCGGGTGTTTTGCTCTGGCGTTTTTTCAAAAAAGGTCAACAAGCGATTATCCGTCAGCGTTTAAAATGGGCGATGTGGGGAACGATTACCGCCCTTCTTCCGATTTTGGCTTTTCAGATCGCCAGACAGTTTATTTATCTGCCCGAAGACACCATTTCGATTGCGTTGACGACCTTGCCGCTCGCTTTGATTCCGCTCAGTTTCGGGCATTCGGTCGTGCGTTACCGGTTGATGGACGTTGATGTCGTGATGCGCCGCGCTCTGGTTTATGCAATGACGACCGTGGCGATTGCGATGATGATCGGCGCGGTCGCGCTCGGTCTGGTTTATCTGGCGGTCGGAAATAATCTTTCGCCAACCGAAATCACCTTGCGCGGTCTGATCGCCATTATTGCGATGGCGGGAATTATTCTTCTGTCCGAACCTCTGAAAAACTTTTTGCAGGAACGCGCCGAGCGTTTCTTTTACGGCGAACGCTATGATTTGCGAAACGGTCTGCTCGATTTCGGCAGAACGCTTTCGGCAACAACCGCCCTCGAACCGCTTCTGAATGCTTTAACGGAAAGACTCAGACAGGTTTTGGACGTTGAAAAAGTTGCTATTTTCATTGAACAAAAAACTTCACCGGAAGGCTACAAAATTGCCAAATCAATCGGTTTAAGCGATGTTTATAAAATACCGAATGATTTCCGACAGATGATTCGCCAAAAATCCGCCGCCAAAGGAATCGTGCGTGCCGATGAACTCGATCTGCTCGAAGTGGAAAACTCGAACGGAAACGGCATTCGGCGGCAGGAACTGCATTATTTTGTGCCGTGCGTCGTGCGCGGAAAAATGGTGGCGGTGATCGGTTTGGGGCGCACATCCGACGGTTCTCTGCTTTCATCGGAAGATTTGGAAATCCTGCAGATGGTTTCCGGTTATGTGGCGGTGGCGGTCGAAAACAGTCTGCTTTATCAGGAGCAGGAAACACGCGCCGAAGAACTCGAACTTTTGAAGGAATTTAACGAATCGATCGTCGAATCGGTCAATGTCGGTTTGCTGGCGGTCGATGAAATGGGACGAATCACGCGCTGTAATTCGATGTTTGAAGAAATGCTCGGACTAAGCCGCGAACAATCGGTCGGCAAACTTGTCAGAGAAATTTTTGACGAAGGATTTGCCTTAAATCTCGAAAACATCGTCGGCAAATCGAGCTGGCATTTAACGGAAATTCGCAACGCATATAAACTTCACACGACCAATTTTAACGGCAAGTCTTTAATCCTGAATGTGGCAATCGCGCCGCTTCGACCGTTTTCCGAGCATCATAAGGGGGCGATCATCGTTTTGGAAGACGTTACTTCGCGCGTCAAACTCGAAGAAACTCTCCAGCAAAGCGAAAAACTTTCGAGCATCGGACTGCTTGCCGCCGGAGTCGCACACGAAGTCAACACGCCTCTGACGGGCGTTTCCAGTTATACGCAGATGCTTCTGAGTATGATTCCCGAAACCGATCCGAAACACGCGCTTCTTCAAAAGGTAAGCAAACAAACCGAACGCGCGACCAACATCGTCGGCAATTTATTGAATTTTTCGCGCACCGGAAACGCCACCGAATTTACCGAAATCGATGTCAATAAATTATTAAACGATACACTTCAATTGCTCGAACCGCAGCTTCGCCAGACGCAGATCGAAATCGAGAAAAACTATTCAAAACTTCCGCCGAAAATCTTCGGAAATGCCGGAAAACTCCAGCAGGTTTTTACGAATTTGATTCTTAATGCGCGTGATTCGATCCTCGGCGAAGGAACGATTACGCTTTCGACATTGTTTGAAAACGAAGATCAGGTCATCATCGAAGTTAGAGATACCGGAACGGGCATCGAACCCGAAAATTTAAACAAAATTTACGATCCGTTCTTTACGACCAAAGATGTCGGAAGCGGCACGGGGTTGGGAATGGCGGTTTCTTACGGAATCGTCAAGGAACACGCCGGAATAATCGAAGCAACCAGCGAAATCGGCGAAGGCACAATCTTTAAACTCGTTTTTCCGGTCGCTCACAAACAGCAAAGGCAGCGTGCGGTCAGCTAATTTTTTTTAATGCACGAATTTGTCTTCTACAATCGCCGAATTCTCCCCGCTTCCGAAATCAATCTACCCGCAATCTCTTCCGCCGCACTTTACGGAAAAGGTATTTTTACAACTCTCGCAATTTATCACAAAAAAACTTTTTTGTGGGAAAAACACTGGCAAAGATTAAATGACAATGCAAGTAAAATCGGCATTGATTTGTCGGATTGCAGTGAGAAAAGCGCAGCAGAAAATTTATCCGCATTAATCGAAAAAAACAAGATTTCAAATGCCCGCGCGCGCCTGACCTTTTTTGACACTTCCGCCGGTTCGCTCTGGAAAACCGAAAGCAAAATTAAAACGAGTCTTTTAATTCAAACGGCGGATTTCCGCACAATTTCTAAAAATCTGCATTTAACCGTTTCGCCTTTTCAAATCAATTCAAAATCACCGCTGGCAGGCGTTAAATCCTGTAATTATCTGGAAAATATTCTGGCATTTGAAGACTCAAAAGCAAAAGGTTTCGATGAGGCGATTCTTTTGAACGAACGCGGCGAAATCGCTTCGGCGTGTCTGGCAAATGTGTTCTGGATAAAAGGCAAAACGATTTTTACGCCCGATCTGGAAACGGGCTGTCTGGCGGGAACAACGCGGGAATTTGTTTTTGAATTAGCCCGAAAAAGCGGGTTTGGAATATTTTTTGTCAGAGAAAATTTGAATAAACTTTTAACTGCCGATGAGATTTTTTTAACTTCTTCGGGATTAAGTATTACAGCGGTCGAAAAAATTGACGTAAATTTATGCAAGAATAAATTTACGTCAATTTTGAAGCGGCAATTTCAGGAATTTATAAGTCAATAATTCAAATAAAAAAGCGGTAAAACCCGAAAGTTCTACCGCTTAAACTATTTTCCCGGGTTTTATTTACATTTCGAGTAACCGCAATCACGGCAGAAATCGCAGCCCGAAGCGTGTTCGAGTTGACCGCGGCATTCGGGACATTCGCCGATCAAACTCGACATAGCGGGTTCGCTTTTTGTTTCGGTTTGAATTTGCACAGCGGCATTTTTGCTGATTTGTCTTTCCGACGCGGGCAGATTCTGCAAACGGCGGTCGGTTAAAAGCAGACATTCGGCAACGGCTTGTTCGGGCGAAGTCAGAAGGCGTTCGTTAAACCAGACGGCGTGCGTGCCGGTTACTTTATTCAAACTTCTCGAAACTTCCCTGACACCGAATCCGCCGCGCAGCATTCTCGAAGCCAGAAGCCCGACACCTTCGGAAATCGGTCCGGTCGCAAAAACTTCCAGAACATTTTCGCCGTTGTGATTGACCGTTACATACAGATTCTGCCCGTCAAACGGAATCCGCCAGGTCGAACCCTGCAATTCGCGCGGACGATTAATTCTTTGATTTTCGTCCAGTTTCGTCTGCGTTACGATAAAATCTTTATTTTGCCCGACTTCATCAACGCTTTCCGGCGATTCTTCCGGTTTCGCCTCCGTTTTCATCGAAGTCAGAACCTGACCTTCGCGCGAGCCGTCGCGGTAATACGAAACGCATTTACAGCCCAGATCACGCGCCAGACGATAGAGTTCGTCAACCGATTCGACCGTATCATCCTTTGCGCCGTTGCAGGTTTTTGAAACGGAATTATCAACATTTCTCTGCGCCGCCGCCAAAACCTGCACGTGTTGTTTTGAAGTAATATTCATCGCCGAAATAAAATACGGCGGCAATTTATCTTCATTTTCGACAACAAATTGCGCGGCTTCGCGGATCGAATCTTCGTCGGTTTGATCAACCTCGATGCCGAGAGCTTCAGCCGCGAGCGTGTGAACATAAGTTCTCGTGCCGATTGTGTCCTGACGAACATACGCCCACGAAAAATTCGGTTCGCAACCCGAAGAAGTTTCCGCAACGAGCGAGATCGTGCCGGTCGGCGCAATCGTCGTCGTTTCATAATTGCGCGGCGTTAAAGGCACATCGCGCGAA
This sequence comes from uncultured Blastocatellaceae bacterium, assembly GCA_964444245.1. GTDB lineage: Bacteria > Acidobacteriota > Blastocatellia > Pyrinomonadales > Pyrinomonadaceae > JAHCHG01. The sequence goes on from CAYUGW010000060.1 coordinate 10,034, forward strand.
ATGCCGATTTCGTCGTAGATAAATTTTGCGTAAGCGTCGCGGTTTGCCTCGAATTCGGGAAACGCGCCTTTTTCCGCGCCGAGTTTCAGAGAAGCGCGCCACGCTTCCTTGCGGACAAAGCCCATCATTTTGTCCATCAGATCGATCGAAGATTGTTCGCCGTAAGTAACCTGCAATTTCAGACATAAATCGGCAAATCCCATAATTCCGAGTCCGACCGGGCGCGTCCGTTTGACGACATCATCAATCTCGGGCAGCGGGAAAAATCCGGCATCGATCACATTATCCAAAAACTGCGTACTCAGATGAGTAACGCGCGCGAGCTTTTCCCATTCGACGCATTCTTCAACATTCGTGCCGTCGCCGACCTTTGTGTAAAACTTTGATAAATCAATACTTCCGAGGTTGCAGCTATTGGAAAAATGTAAAAATTGCTCACCGCAATTCGAAATGACAATCCCGTTTGCCACAAAAGAATGCGGTCCGGGAACGGTTATGTCAAAAACTTCTTCTTCGCCTTCGAGGATGATTTCTTTAACTCTCGCGGTGAAAATTTCGGCGATCAGTCCGAGCTTCATTCCGGCGAAGGAATTTTCCAATTTCTTTTGTTTCGCATCTTGCAGAAAACCGATTTGCTCAGCAAATACAGCAACATTTTGCTTGGAAATGTTCAATTCGTGATATGCCTGACACTGATAATTTTTCAAACCGCCTTTGCCGTCAGGCAGCAATCTCATCTGCGCTTTACGGCGATTGAGATAAATCCGTGATGCAATGCCGAAATTTAGCAACAATTTCTGAACGCTTTCCAGAAGTTCCAAAGAAACCGAAGTTAAACGAACATCAATGCCACCTTTCGGGTTATCTAATACTGTGCCGTCAGCCGAATATAATGCTTGCAAAAATCCGCGCTGCATATTTTCCGAGCCTTTGAAAACCTGCGACGGAACTTGCAGTTTATTTTCAGTCAAACCATATTCGCCAACGATTTTATAAAGTCTTTCGGATGTAATTCGGCTTTCTTTACGACCTTTTATCGAAACTGCGGAAACCGGATACGAACCTTTATCGCCGACTGTTAAGGGCGCGACCATTTCGTCAACATATTCGGCAAACATCGGTGCTAAACTTCTTTCTTCGCCGAAGAAGGAAAGCGCGGCGCGTTTTGTGCTTTCGACAAAATGACCGTCGCCGACCAGCCAACCCAAAGTCCTGCCCAGTTTAAGCGAACCTTTTGTGCCGAATCCGCCTTTGCGGTTCAAAATGTGAACTTTATCGCCCCGTTTTAATTCGCCGAGCGGAACATAACCCCGGTTGGTCATAATCTTATGATCGGCAGTAGCGCGTAAGCTGTAACCTTCTTTGGTTAAAAGTTTGAAAACTTGTTTCACGCCCGTTTTGAAGGCTTTTGATGAAGCGTGAAAAGTGTTTTCGTAACCGAAACGCGCATCGACAACGGCATCGAAATCCTTTTGTGTTTTGTAAAGCTCGCCCATCGGAATCAATCCTTCATCGGTATAAACCAAAGTGTCGGCAGTAACGCAAGGATTACTGGCGTAGATCGGTCCCATCGAATTCATCATATGATTATGGCGGTTTACCTCGTCGATAAAAGCGATTCCGGGTTCGGCGTATTTGTGCGCGGAAGCGATGATGCGGTTCCAGATGTCGGGCGCGTAGATCATTCCGGGCTGCGGCGGAGTTTCGATTTCGCAATCGGAAAGATCAGCCGTTTCAAACGCCTGTTTGTCGGCAAAGATTGCGGTTTCGCCGCTCGGTCGGCGATAGACGACGTAATCCGCGCCGGTTACGGGATCGAAAATCGCTTGCGTCCAATCTTCGCCGGCAAAAGATGTCTGAAACCATTCCTTGTTATCAACGGCTTCCATAAATTTATCGGTAACGTTGACGGAAATATTAAAATTCGTCAGCGAAGTTTGATCGTTTTTCGCGTGGATAAAACGAAGCAGATCCGGATGCGTGCATCGCATCATACCCATGTTCGCGCCGCGACGAACGCCGCCCTGCTTAACGACTTCGGTCATCGTGTTGACGATGTTCATAAACGAGACCGGACCCGAAGCGACACCGCGCGTCGAATTGACCATCGCGCCGTGCGGTCGCAGGAATTCGTAAGTCAT